>JAMOPD010000280.1 GCA_027064745.1 Thermococcaceae archaeon | reverse complement strand
TTGAGGCCTGCGCGCTCTTTTTAGGGCTGTTGTCCTCTCTCTTGTCCGGTATTGGGACTGCTGTTGGTCCTATGTTGATTTCTTCCATTCTAATCACTCCTCAAATTCTCTGTCAAAGTCGGACTTCTTAAGCAGGCCGCCCCAAGTTAAGCCGCTTGCATCGTCAATGCTCGCTATCTTCCTCTTTCCGCTCTTGTCATAGAGGTCCATTTTGGTCTTGTTGTAGAGCTTTGCATTGGGGTTGATCTTCAATGCCAGGTCGGTAGCCTTCGCCACCTGCCTTGCGAGGTTCATGTATGCGGCCCTCCAGGCGTCGCGGGAGGCCTTCATCTCCTTCCATAGATCTACTTTCAGAGCATTCCTTTCAAGTGGCAGGGCAATCTCCTCGCCTTGCCATTGCTATCCCTCAACTAAATTAGTCATGTGGAGAACCTGCCATGAGCCTTGGCAAATTCAAACAACTCAATAAAGAAATCACCCCATGGCATAGAACCACGAGCTTTCTCCATTTCTGCATATTTGTCATAAGGAAGCTCAAATCCAATTCTTTTTACAGCACCCTTATATTTGCGTGGTCGACCCGGCCTTCTCATGGTTATCACCTTTGAACAAGATTTTTGTTCGAACAAAATTATTGTGCAAATAGTATATAAGCTTTGTGTGAACAGTTGGATACAAATGAACAAGAATATTGTTCTGAGGATTTTATGGTATCACGAAAGCCATGTAAAAACTATCAGTGATAGTAAATTCTCGTAATTTATGATATCACAAAACAAACATGCCAGAGGAAACTCTGAGACAGCTCAGTATACCATAACATGCTCTTTCCTTTCTTCTTTTTCTGAAGAATAATTATAGCTATATATAATTCAGCGTTCAGAAAAAGAAATAGTATTCAGTATTTCTTTCTCTTCTTCTTTGCTGATGATTTTATATGAATCTCTTTTCAAGCGTTTTAGAACTTCATAATGTTCTGGCGGGAGCATTTCTCTTAACCTACTGAATCCAACAAGCAGAACTTCCACTGTTTCTCCAACTTCAATCTCAAGTTCCTCCATTAGCTTCTTAGGAATGGTTATGTTTCCTCCGGAAACAATTAGTCCTTCAAAGTATGCCCTGCCTAAAACCTTGTACGGCTCAATTTGGATTTTACGGATGATCAATTTAACAATGTCTCCATCTTCAAGTCTAAAAGCCCCTTTTTCACTATTTACTAGCCTAATTCTGCCTTTAATGTATACTTTTGGATGCCATTTCGCTAGTGGTTCGATGATTTTAGCGTCTTCGCTCATTGGGTGGACCTCCGTGGCAGTATTAGCAAATAGCTAATTTAGAAATTGTCTGGAAAGTATTAAAACATTTTGCGATTACCGGTGGGTGAATTTCTTGTAAATATCATCGTCCTTGCGGCCAATCCACACGATTTTAATCTCATTTCCTTTAATTGCGAAAACAACACGCCAGTCACTTTCTCTTAGTCTCCAGAATGGGTTTGGGTTTTTCTTTTGGCCGCGGAGTTTCTTTAGCTTGTTGCGGGGCAGAACTCCGGGGTAGAGGCCTTTTTCTGAGAGTGTTTGAATGTCTTTCACGATATCAGAATAAGCAGTAGGATCATCCCGTTTGATTATTTCCTCAAGAACTTTCTTAGCTTCGGAATGATAAGAAACGGTTAGTTTAGGACTCATTCCATCTCAGCCAAGAGCTTTTCATAAAAGCTTATCTCCTCATCGGAAACGTCTTCGTGTCCATAGTATGCCTCTGCAAGCTTTAATTTAAGCTTCTCCACAGTGCTGAGGTTGCTGGATACTTTGAGGTTATTTTTGTGGATATTAACCGGGGGATTTTTACCCATTTTCTCACCAGTAATTCCTTACGAAAGGAATTATATAAAGATTGTGTTGAGATTACTTGTTCAGCCCTACTAAAATACTTCCAACGATAATCAGCAATACTCCAATCCATCTGGTTGTTCTGACAGGTTCATTAAGAATGAAAAATGCCAAAATCGTCGTGACAAAGTAAGCAAGGCTTAGTAATGGATACATTAGGCTAACATCGAGCATTGAGAGCCCAACAAGCCAAAGCACTGATGAGATTCCATACAAAGCCAATCCCAAGAGGATATACTTATTCGATAACACAATCAAAACTGTTTTTAATGAAAGAATTCTTTCAGCAGAGTCTAAAGCGCCAACAGAATTCATGCCAAGCTTAAAGAGTATTTGCGTAGTTCCTCCAAGTAGGATGCATGTCCCCAAAATTAAATATGGGAAAATTCTCATTTTTCCACCTCCAAGATATAAAACTTCCACCAGTGAAAGACTACCCTGAGGTTTCTAAAATCTTCAACTGTAACATTATACTCCTTCTTAATGAATGGACCTAGAATAACATATTTAATCCCGTATTTTTTGATAATTTCAGCTCTTTTGTTTGGGTTTGTGAAAAATTCTTTAATATCCTCCCTTCTTTGCTTCATGTTTAAGAAAGGATTTCCATGCCCATAGGTTACGGCAACAACAGGCCTTCCCGTAAAGCCTGCAATCCATTCCAAAGTGTAAGGATGTCCAATTAAGTAATCATCTCTTTCAGTATTCTTATGAATCCATTCAGAGACCTTTAGAAGCCCTTTTGTGTAATTACCACCTATATCTTCAAAATTTAAGTATGTGTATTTAGCGCTAAAACAATTATAATTATACTCTACAAAACTTAATGAACCATAAACCACAAGCATTAATGTAACTGAGTAGACCAATATTCTTTTCAATGAAGATTTACTCACAAGGTAGTTCAGTCCAAAGAAATATACAATCAGATAAGTGTAGTGAAGGGGTATTACAAATCTTGTTGAAAACACTTTAATTCCAAAATAGCTCAAGTACTCTGGAATTATTCTCATCATCCAAATGCCTAAAATAATTGTGAGAATAAATTCATCGAACCTGTTTTTTCGTCTGTACATAACCCACAAACCTAATATCCATAGAGGAAGTAGCCAGTAGGCTGGAATTATACTCCTAAGTCTATTCCAAATATCATCCCATTCCCAATAATGCCTTACATCCTCTACACTCATTGTTGCTCCAGGTTCAACATGGAGCATAATGTTCAAAACAAACGGTAAAAACAACATTCCTCCAATTAAAACAATTAACAAGTAATTTTTGTCTTGTCTACTCTTTAAGAAAGCGTACAATCCTAAAGCCCCAATAAGTGAGAATGTTGCATTATAATGTGTCCAAAGCATTGCTGCTAATAAGGCTCCTGCAGAAATAACATGTCTTTGTCTATTTGTTTTTTGATATCTTATGACAATCAAATAAAAGAAGGGTAAGAAAATTGGAAGTAAAGCTTTAGGATTAGGGAAAAGTTGTGACTTAAGGGCTAAAAAAGATAACGAGCCAAGTAAAAGCCCTCCTATCTTTTCATTCAACTCCTCTCCAAGCTTATACCACGCAAAGACCATTAACACGGCAAAAACAAGTGGAGTCCAGATCATTAGATCCCAAATTGAAACATGAGTGAGCCTTGCTAAAAGAGCAATCAGAGAATGATAAAGAAAAGAGTACCAGTTTGGTGGAAGATTGTAGTGCTGGTCTAGAAATGGATTTCTACCAAGGTAGATTCCCCTAATCATTGCCATGTGAATTATTGTATCTCCTCCATTTCCACCCACTGGAAATTTTCTACCATAAACAACTGCAAAATTAATGATAAATGCAATGAGCAAAAGCCAAAGCAAATCTGCTTTTACTCTTTTCATAGTTCAACCCCTAATTCTTTAATTACTTGTTTTATTGATTTGTTTCCGAATTCTTCCCTGAAAAGTTTTGCTACTGCTTCCCTATAAACCTGAGCCTTTGAAGACCTCTTCACAAGGGCTAGAACTTTCGCCATCCTCTCAGTATCCATGTCAGTAGAAATACCTCTTACAACCCCACCCTTACCACTAACCCTTTGCGCCATCCTCCGCTCACCTCCTTTAGTTTTTCAGTCTTTCAAAAAGCTCCAACTCAGCCT
Organism: Thermococcaceae archaeon; assembly: GCA_027064745.1. GTDB lineage: Archaea > Methanobacteriota_B > Thermococci > Thermococcales > Thermococcaceae > Thermococcus. The sequence goes on along the minus strand of JAMOPD010000280.1, from coordinate 4,622 downwards.
TCTTCAGTTTAATACGCTTCGATACAAACTCCTTTGTTTTCTCAACATTTCCCCTCAACCACGGAGCAATCATGAAAGCGTGTAATCTTGCAAAACACCCATCTAAGAGTTCCAACTGCTTTTCAATGTCCTCTAACTCAGCCCTAACAAACTTCCAAGGCCTAAAAAGCGCATCATACACAACCAACAAAAGTACCCCACCAATAACGACTACACCAAAAACCTCAATCATCCCTCCAACACCCTCTTTAAGTCATCAACAACACGAGAATACGCCTCGTCGGCCTCACCTTCGAGCTCCAAGTAATGCCTTTCCAGAACAGAGCGCTTGACACGGCTTTGAATGTAGTTTATCACATGGTCCTTGGCGCCCTTTCTGGAGAGAAATGTTGCGTGCCACTTCCTGATAGTCGAAGAATTCACTCTGCCGTACTTCAGACGTTTTCTGATCGTCGCTTCCTTTATCTTCACAGGCCGTATCTCTTCAACGAGCTCCACTGGTATGTAAATGAAGAGCGCTGCCTTGTTGCCATGCCTTTCCATGAGAGCGTATTTTGCCACGTTGGGATAGTCAGGGAGAATTATTAGGCGTTCCGGCTCGAACTGCATCAGCATTTTGTGGACTGCCCTCAGCCTTGCTCCGCTGAACACGAGAATCTTGAAGAAAAGCTTGGTAACTTCGTCAGAATGCTTCTTATGATACTCCCAAGCCTCGAGTAACTCTTCGGTTGAAATTCTGACCTTGCTCTCCTTCGTGGGCTTGATCGGTATTGAGTCTTTCAGCTCCTCGACGCGGATTGGATCGATGATTTTCCTGCTCTTCAGGAACGTCACGAATTTCCTGAGGGCCTTACAGAGGTGGCGTTTGTAGTCCTCTTTAGCTAGGGCATTCTCAAGTTCCTCGACCGAATGTGGACTATATTTGTCAAAGAACTTCCTTAGTGCTCTGATGTATTCTGCGGCCGTTTCTTCTGAAAGTTCTCCAGCCTTTACCCGCCCTGAAAGCCATTCTAAGAACTGCTCTTCAAGCGAGACCCACAATCCTGCGAAATCCTCCACCTTCCAAGCCGGTAACCCGGGTTCGAATCCCGGCCACCGCACCAAATTCTGTTCTCAAGCCTTCAAACTTATACCAAACTTTCAAAAGAAAAGTTTTTAATCTTCAATGCAATGTTAAATTAAGGTGTTTAAGATGAAGAGAAAGAGCTTCCTCACTGAGCAGCAGATTAAGATTCTTCAGCTGAGGGCAAAGGGTCTAAAGCAGAGTGAAATTGCAGAGTTGCTTGGAACAAGCAGGGCAAACATCAGTATCCTCGAACACAGGGCCCTTGAAAAGATTCAGAAAGCGAGGAATACCCTTCTTCTCTGGGAGCAAATAAACTCTAAAATAAGCGTTGATGTTAAACAAGGGGAAGATATCTTTGATGTTCCGGAAAAGCTGTTCAAAAAAGCCGATGAGATGAATATAAAGGTACCATACAGTACGGCGGAGATTATAGCCTTTCTGGTTGAGCATGCTCCTATTGAAGATAGAATAACCAAGCGCGATTTCACACTCTTCCTTGATGCAAAAGATAGACTGAGAATAAGCGAGTGCATTCTGAAAGACTTTGAGAAAGAGCTAATATGAAAGATAAAGTTCTTTAAGGGTTTCGGTGGTTTGCAGGCTCATTATACCCTCGAGTCAGCCTTGAAAAGCTCTTCCAAATTAAAAGGATAAAGGCTGAGTTATCGGTAGGCCTGTCTATGAAAGCCAGATTAGGTTATCATTAAAAATATCCTTCTAACCAAAGAATTGAAACTCCTTTAAAGAGAATGGGCTTTTCGAAGTCTCATTACTTTTGCTAAAATTTAAATCTGGTATGCGGGCCGTCTGAAAGGTAAAGAGTAATAAAGTTCATGAATATATCTCTACCGGTGGTGATTATGCTGAGGAGCTATCGTTTTCCACCAAGATACGGGCCCGAATGGGGAAGCGGAGGGATTTTTGGACTGAGATATCACAACGGTGTTCTCTATTTCACCGTGGCTTTTGAAGCCCAAGCACACTTCGTGAAGGAAGATGGAGAAAGGATATACGAATTTGAGCTGGTTGGGGAAAGGCCTACCTCCGGAGGAGACACCTACAACGCTGTTGATACCGTTGATGAATTTATATACTTCGGCGGCTGGGTTCATGCACCCGCCATATATAAAAGCAGGATCATAAGCTTTGTTAACAAATACTCCCATGTCCATGAATACGACACTGAGAATGATGAGGTAAAGCTCATCTGGAAGGAGTCAATACACCATGAAACCGACTGGGCCGGTGAGATAAGCGAAATAATCTACGATCCGTACAACGACAGGCTTCTCCTAGCTAGAGAAGACGGCCATGCCAACCTCGGTGTTTATTCCCTCGATAGGAGAACGGGAAAAGCCCAAGCCCTCATAAAAGAGCCTTCTCCCAAGGGAACTCTTGTTCACGATACTGTCTTTTTTGGTGTGGGAAATAATTTTGTCTCCGGAGTTGAGGAATTTAAGGCTCTTGATTTAATAACAAACAAATGGGAAACTTTTAAGCCCGGAAGGAGCGTTGATGGAAGGCCGTACATAAGGCCGGGGCTTGGAGCGATGGCATCTGCCTATAACAGAGCCTTTGCCTTTGTGCGCGGAGGACTTTTTATAGGCAATCCTTTCATGGGGGGCGAATTTGCCTTTGCAAGGCTCTTCGAGTTCTACACCTTCTACGCTCCATTCAGGGTAAATGCAATAAACGTCGGCGGCGGTATCTTAACTGCATTCAATGTCCATCATGACGCAACATACGGATCTGATATTGAGACCACCAACATTATCGTAGGCCCAAGCGTTCTGGTCTACATCACCCCTCCTATGGCAAAGATCGTTGGTGCCTTTGGAGCGAGGATAACGAGCATTGAAAAAATGGATGGGAAGATACTGCTTGGAATGAACAACACCCCAAACACAGGCGCCAAGGAAGCTACACCCTTTGATACTGGAAACAAAGACATAGTTATTCTGGACGAGAAGATCATTCAGGAGAAGCCGCCAGCAGTTAGCTTTTCCATACCCCTTTTTCTGCCAAGCATGGCAAGGAGGTATGGAGCAGGCACTTTCGGCGGAGTTCCGCTGGATGGCTACAGCGAGCCGAGGATAATATTTTATGCTTCAAGGGACAACAGACTAACCATTTACGAATATGACCTCACCCTCCCCCTTGGGGAGGCACATCAAGAGACATTTGAAATAAAAGCAGGAAAGAACATAATTGACCTGAGCTCTTTCAGCGGAATAGTCTCATTCGAGCTGGAAAAAGAGGACATGAAAGGAAAGGCGAGGATAGAGCTTCTTTAATTTTCAATTTTCAATTATACTTTTACTTCGCCTCTATGGTTATTCCAGCTGTAGCTAGATTCAACGAGCTCTTCAAGGCTGAGTCTCTGCACTCCAACAACCTTTGGCTTAAATTCTCCAAGCCTCTTTAGTACCTCCTCTTTGGATATCTTGGATTCATCGAAAACCACTGAACCCCTCTTGGAATAGCCATTGATAAAAGCCCGATAAATCCCTTCCTCTTTCAGGAGTTCGTATTGTTTAACCATAGCATCCATTGGATTTATCTCCCCAAATCTCAGCTCAATCTTCAGCATTTTAATCACCCGAAGTAGTTCTCTATGTCTGTGTAGGTTTTCCTGTAGAGCTCACTCTTCCTCATTTTCTCGACAAATTCCTTCGTCCTGAAGTACTTGTCCTTCTTGTAGTCCCAGTCCGGATGAAGTGCCTTCCACTCCTCCCATGTGTAGCTGAACTGTGCCTGCACCTTGTCCCTATAAAGTTCTGGAATAACGTTGAACGTACAGAAAGGTACTATCCTTCCATCAGGCATGGCGTAATGGATGACGCAGCGCTCCACTCTTTCCACATCATAGTTATACTCATCCATGAAGTGCATCATGCCGAGGAACAGGGTCTTCTGGTGGAACTTACCGAGGGCATCATAGTTCCCATGCATAAAGGCGTTCTTAATGAGGCCTAGAACATCGAGTCCCTCCGGGGCGTATTTCTCATCGTAAAAGCTCTTGAATTTAAGGAATATCTCTGCACCCAGCTTGAGTTTCTGGAGCTTTCCTAAGTGTTTCCACTTCTGAACCTCCTCGATTTTGCTCTCAAGATACTCGACGAAGCCATCAACGTCAATGAAGCGCGGAATCGGAACGACGCGCTTCTTCTCGCGGTCGAGGAATACATATGTTGCTGCACCGCAGGCGAAGTGGCTGGTCATGTAATAGCGCTTTCCAGCAAAGGCCTCGAAGAATCTTGCGATATGGCCTGCTATTGGGATAGGATACCAGTCGTCCCTGGCGATGGCCCCATTTGTCTGCTCTTCTATTCTGGATATGGCACCGGGGATAGTTATCCTAAAGCGCTGGCGCTCCTTCTTCGGAACTCTACCGACCTGTGAGATGGGCTGGAAGTTCACACCGCGGACTATGTCAAGGTGGTTGAGGCCAAAGTTTATTATGGCTCCAAGCTCGTGGTCGTTGACGTTCCTTATGGTAGTAGGCACGAGGACTATTCCTGGCCCTCCTGCCTTCCTGACGTTCTCAAAAATAAGC
>JAMOPD010000279.1 GCA_027064745.1 Thermococcaceae archaeon | reverse complement strand
AAATTCACAGAGAAGAGATCAAAAAAGCCGAGCTAATAGCGAATCCTGGTTGCAACGCCACAGCGGTCATTTTAGCTTTGTATCCCTTCAAAGGGGAGGTCAGCGAAGCAATAGTGGGTTTAAAGGTTAGCTCAAGTGCTGGTGGAAGAAGGGAAAACGTGGCAAGCATTCATCCCGAAAGAAGCCACGTGGTTAGGGTCTATAAAGCATTCACCACAGGCACGAAGCTGAGGTAATTCAAGAGACCAATGTAAAGGCTCAGTTCACAGTTCATTCCGTTGACCTGGTGAGAGGGTTACTGGCCACAATTTACTTCAAGATGGAAACTAGCGAGAAAGAGCTCTATAAGAGGTTTTTCCGCTACCTAAAAGAGCCCTTCATAAGAATCGTCAAAGAGAAAGGTGGAATCCAGAGGCTCCCCGATCCAAAGTACGTAATAGGAAGCAACTTCGTTGACATAGGCTTTGCCTACGATGAGGAGAACCAGAGGGTTATACTCTTTTCCGCATTGGACAATCTAATTAAAGGCGGCGCTGGACAAGCGGTGCAAAACATGAACATAACCTTTGGATTAGATGAGAGTCTAGGGCTGAACTACCTGCCAGTGTATCCAATTTGAAGGTGAGGGAGATGAGGGTCGTTAAAATTGGGGGGGCAGTTTTGGATAGGCTGGAAGAGTTTGGTGGAATTTTGGAGGGGGATATAATAACTCACGGTGGCTCGGATTACGTTGATGAGCTTTCCAGGAGGTTAGGGATAGAGGTTAAAAGACTTAAAAGCCCCTCCGGTGTGGAGTTTAGGTACACTCCAAAAGAAGTCCTTGAGATTTATTTGATGGCTATAATGAAGGCCAACAAGAGGATAGTTTCCCTCCTCCAGAGCAGAGGAATTAACGCCATAGGATTGAGCGGGCTTGATTTAGGTCTCATAAAAGCTGAGAGGAAAAAGCTCGTCAAAGCCATAATCAATGGGAAAAAAGTTGCGATAAGGGATGACTACTCTGGCATTATAAGGGAGATCAACGTTAAAGCCTTAAGGGAACTCAGCAAGATGGGAGTTCCTGTTATAGCGCCAATAGCAATGAGCGAAGCTTACGAACCTTTGAATATTGATGGGGATAAGCTAGCTTATGCGATAGCTCTAGGTTTGAAGGCCGATGAGCTTGTCTTTTTAACGGACACCGCTTTTTTGGCCGATGGCGAAATAGTTGAAAAATCAAGATTAATGAAATGGAAGAGTTCTTACCCCTTGCAAAAGGGGGAATGAAGAGGAAGCTGCTTATGGCTAAAAATCCGTTGAAAGCGGTGTTAAAAAGGTGATCATCCAAGGATTTAACGGCAGGACGGTGATTGAATGAGGGAAGTAAGCGTTTACAAAAAGAGGCTCAAGCTTGTCAAAGGAAAGGGCGTTTACGCCTGGGATGATAAAGGGAACAAATACCTCGATGCAATAGCCGGGATAGGCGTTGCAATCTTAGGACATGCAAACGAAGAGCTTGCGGAGGCAATAAGTGAACAGATGAGAAAGCTGGTGGTTGCTGGACCAATGTTCGAGCATGAGGAAAAGGAAGAATTTTTCAAGGAAGAATTTTTCGAGGAACTATCTCACTTTGTCAATTTCGAATACGCCTTCATGGGGAACTCTGGAACTGAAGCTGTTGAAGCGGCTTTAAAGTTTGCCCGCCTTTATACTGGAAGGAAAGAGATAATAGCTATGACAAATGCTTTCCACGGAAGAACATTTGGCTCTCTAAGTGCAACTTGGAAGCCAAAGTACAGACAGGGGTTTGAGCCTTTAGTTCCCGGGTTTAAGCACATCCCATTCAACAACGT
>JAMOPD010000278.1 GCA_027064745.1 Thermococcaceae archaeon | reverse complement strand
CCTGCATTGGGTTTCGTAAGTAGAGCTTATTATTATCAATAACGATAACCTCTAGCTGGTCGAGATATTTTTCTAGTATTTTCGAGTTCAACGAATCTTTAGCATCAAACTTAACCGCTAGTTTTTCAAGTGTCCACCAAAGACTTTGTTGAAATTCTTTAAACCTATTCAGATTATCCTCGATGAATCTCAAACGGACAGAATTAATCCTCCGTACTGTATGGTTCCCAAAATTAGCAAGATAATATATCTCTGGATGAAAAGCTCCATTGATAATAGGCATTATGAATCCATTTCCTTGCTTTAGATTAGTGCTAAGTTCTTTTGAGATGGAAACAACAAAACCGATAAAATAATCAATAGTGGGTTCACTAAGGTTCAATTCAGATATCCCTTCAATTTTAGGCAAAAATGTTTTGAATGGCCCAAAAAACATAGTTTTTCTTCCATCAGTCCCAATTATTGACGATAGAGCCCAGCTACCCTCCAACGGTATGTCTAATATCTTTGTAATGCCCTCTCTATGAGATGGCTTTACTAAAAGAATTCCCGAAAATGGTGTTAAATATACTATATCACCATGATTGTTAATTAAAGAAACTACTGCGAAAGGATTAGGATGAATAGAAGCAGAGATGTACCTCTTGTACTTTTCCCAGAGTATTAATGGCTTAGCTTTCATTATAGCATAGTACATTGCAAAAGGCAAATACGAACTTCTCTTGAACTCAGATGCTGCATTCACAAGGTTATATGTCATAAAATTCCCAGGTAACATCTTATGATGTCCTTTCCATATCTGAATTTTCTGAATGTAAGTAGGACCAAACGCTGGTTGAAAATTCTCAACTGAAAATCTGAGACCTCGAGTTATGAATGGGCCAATAATTGAGATAGGAAATACATGATATCTAGAAAAGAGCTCTCTAAACATCCTGGGATTTGGATCTAGGTATTTTAGGGTATGAAATACTTGGAAGTCATAAATAAACGGGGTAGATAGGAGATGTACATCTCGATTGAAAGTCTCGTCCAGTTTTTTGTCAGTAGTTTCTATGAGGCTCCAGAGCCTCTGTGTAAAATTCATATAGTTAACCTCCGTAGTGAGAAACTGTTATAACTTTCTGATCGAAGATTAAGATTCGTACTTGTGTTGATCACTAAAGTGTCATCTACAATGTAGGCTTTTCTGTGAACTTTGTTTCGAAGTATTACTTTAATCCCCGTACGTTCAAGATCTTCTAGAAAGTTGCGGTTCTCTTTAGTGTTTAATAGTTCAATTGTTATGTCCACTCCGGCAGAGTTTAGATTTTTTAGAAATTTGACTCCTTCCTCATCAATAAATGGAGACAAGGCTACGAGTTTTCTCTTAGTCAGTTGACCTATCAGTGTTTTAAGTACTACATTCCCCGGTCCTTGGAATTCCCTTTTTTTAGCAACTATATCTAAAAACACTTTAACAAGTAATTTTGAGGTTATAAATGGCTGTCCGATTCCATGCTGGCATCCTTTTGTGAGCATGACGCAAGAAGTACATCCATCAATGCAGTAGTTAGGGATGGCTATTGTCAAAAGGTCATCAAAGCTATGCCATAGTAGGTCCCTATTGGGGGATGTCTGAATGAAACTTTCAAATATGCCAGACAACAATAAATGAACACTAAACGTGTGGAGATCTAGGATTAATCCATTATCAACGTATTCCTCATAAAGGTTTTTAAGCTTCTCTATGACTTTTTTCTTCTCGGAATCGTTTATGGGGCCTTTGCTTAATTCAAGATAATCTTTTATGTCTTTCTCATGCTCGGAAAATAGGGAAACAGTATCTTCGAG
>JAMOPD010000277.1 GCA_027064745.1 Thermococcaceae archaeon | reverse complement strand
ATGGCCGAGCTTATGAAGGACCCGGAGATGAGGAAGCACGGCAAGGAGATAAGCAAGCTGATACAGAGGCTCATCAAGGAGAGAACCTTCGACGTCAAGCGCATCAACGAGGAGAAGGCACTAATGGAAGCCAAGGCCTTCATGGAGAAGGAGCTCGGCATCGAGATAATCATCAACCCCAAGGAGGACAGGGGTGGAAAGAAGAAGCAGGCAATGCCGCTGAAGCCGGCGGTGTTTGTGGAGTGATGCAAAAAGTTTTGTTATTTATGTGTAAAACCTCTGTATCCTCTCCATTATGTTATTTTTTCTAATATCATATACAATCCTGTTTTCACTATCTTGCTTTCTATCTGATCTATCTCTTTCATACGTGTTTCCATCTTAATGATCTCCCTAAGGATACCTGTACCTTCACAGAGCAATATATGTGAGAGAGATACATACATAAAAATTAAAGGTAGGATTAATAGGTACAACTCATCTTTCAAACTGGAGAGATAAATAACACAAAGCAAATTTAAGTACATCCCCAGAATCACGACTCCGTATACCACAAATACCTTCTTAGTATCATTAACCAAAACCTTCCTAAATATTGAAGATTTTACTGGTGATTCGCTAAAAGGAGTCAATAATCCAAGAATATTGATAAGAGTGAGGTCAACCCACACCACAGAAAAAATGATTGTATTAGGCTCCATTACCCCTCCCTCTAATCCTGCGAAGATTTTTTGGTCTCATATTTGCAAATATCACTCTCTCTAAATGACTTTATCGTTAGGACAAGTATTCCCTGACTAAGAACAGTTAACACAACTACAACCCCCAAAATGGGTATAATTTTAGGGTTAGACATACTAGAATAATACAACATTAGTGATACTAGTAAGATAGTAAAGTACAGAGAAACCAAGCTATAGTAAAGTCTTCCAAATTTAGAAATAGCGGTCACCACGGCGGAAGATCCAGAAGATGCATCCTTTTTAAGATTCTCAAGATCCTCAAGACTCTTTTTAAGATCCTTAAGTCCATCTTTTTTCAAAATACCAAATTTAGAACTAGGAGGCACATTCTCGTGATCAACCCCTAGGTTCCTTCCAAGCTTTTGCTCTTGTTGAGGAGATTTCCCGTTCATTTCACTCAATTACCTCCTTAATATAATACCCAATCCTCCTGTAAATTTTGTTATAAGATTTATCAATAGCACTTGTTTCTTCTTTATCCTCTAGCCTGTATTTCGGATAGTATGTCAAAAATCTAAGAATGTCGTAAAAAGTTGGAAGGAAAAATACTATAACATGCCCATCTTTTCGGGCATGTCTATCCATGAGAAACTTTTGATAACTTCCCCAAAAAGTTGCATCGGGATAAACAGGGATAAACAATAGAGAATGGTAGTTTGAGTATCCCAGATCATTCCTGGCTTCTATCCAGTTCTGCAGTATATTTTCAGGGGAGAGTCCGATGTTTAGTATTTTAACTAAAAAGTCCATTGTTTTCTTGCCCACCTCCATCTCATATAAAAAGTCATCAACAATACGAGTATTTCCACTTAGACCCCTAAAAGAGGGGGAATCCAAGTCAAGTTTTAATAACTCAAAGTCAAACGAAAGAACTGATGATGATCTCTCAATTATCTTGTTAAAAACTAGCCTGAAGTACAATGCATACAACACATCCCTCATCAGATGATGGTTCAATAGCCTATAATTAAAATATCGAGGAACTGACTCCGAAGACGTATTTACTAGATCCGCCAATAGAAGGAGTAAATACTCCAACAAGGATCTTTCTTTTTTGTTGCCCTCTCCGCCATCAATTGGGATAAAGTTTAT
>JAMOPD010000276.1 GCA_027064745.1 Thermococcaceae archaeon | reverse complement strand
TATAAACCTCGAGAGTTCCCCTCTCAAACTCTTCTTTCTCCGTGATTTCTCCTGTTGAGTACATCCCTTCAATTATCTGGAAAGGCTCTGCTGTCAGGAAGAGCTCTCCGTATTTCTCCACCTCCTCCCTCCTGAAAGGAATCCCAACATGCCTTAAATAAGGTTTTGTTACAAAGTGCTTCCTGAATATTGTGGGATGGGCTACTATCGGAACTTTTCTCCCAGTCTCTTTAAGGATTCCAATTAAGCCTCCGGTATGATCATAATGACAGTGGGAGAGAAAGACATAGTCGATATCCCTGGGATTCAAACCGAGGAGCTCCATATTGTGAAGTATTGGGTCAGCATTCTGGCCGGCATCAAAGAGCACTTTCCTTCCTTTATATTCAATCAAAAAGCTTATTCCGTGCTGTGCTAAAAAGGGACTTTCATAGCCAGCATAATCCTCTGCAAGGGTGTAAATTTTCATGGTATCACCTTAAATCTTTATGCTAGTGGAGGAATTATAGTTTTCGCATACCTATCAGAATGAGAATAAAATCAACCATTGTCCGGCATATACCCTTAACCTTTAAAGCTTCCTTGCATAATGTCCACAGGTGATAGCATGGAGATAGGTGTGGTAGGAAAGCCAAATGTCGGAAAATCCACCTTCTTCTCAGCGGCAACCCTTGTGGATGTGCAGATTGCCAATTACCCCTTCACCACGATAGATGCCAATGTTGGTGTTAGCCATGCAATAGTCGATCATCCCTGCAAGGAACTCAAGTGCAAGCCAAATCCCCAAAATTATGAATTCAGAAATGGTCTTGACCTGATACCAATAAAAATGATTGATGTCGCAGGGCTGGTTCCGGGAGCACATGAAGGAAGGGGGCTGGGAAATAAATTCCTCGATGATTTAAGAATGGCCTCTGCACTGATCCATGTCGTTGATGCCACAGGAAAGACTGACGCCGAAGGCAATCCAGTCGAGCACCACGATCCTGTTGAGGATATCGAATTCCTTGAGGAGGAAATAGACTTCTGGATATATGGCATTCTCAAAAAGAACTGGGAGAAATTTGCAAAACGGGTTAAGCTCCAGCACCTCAAGCTTGCGCAGGCAATAGCAGATCAGCTGACCGGGATTGGAGTAACGGAGCAGGACACATTTGAGGCTATACATAAGCTCGGCCTGAGCGATGATCCGACCAAGTGGAGCGACGAAGAGCTCTTTGATTTTGTCAGGGAACTCAGAAAGGTCAACAAGCCGATAATCATAGCGGCTAATAAAGCTGATGCAGCAGCCGATGCCCAGATAAAACGCCTTATAAGGAAGGGAAACAGCAGGGGTTATATAGTCGTTCCCACGAGTGCAGTGGCTGAACTCACTCTGAGGAAGGCCGCTAAAGCAGGATTTATTGATTATATACCTGGAGCAAGTGATTTTAAAATCCTCAAGAAGATGAGTCCAAAGCAGGAAAAAGCCCTTCATTTAATTAAAGAGAAAGTTCTGGAGAGATTTGGCTCAACAGGTGTCCAGGAGGTCATAAACAGAGCAACATTTGAGCTACTCCAGCTGATACCTGTTTATCCGGTGGAGGATGAGCATAAACTCACAGACCAGTTCGGCAACATTCTTCCCCATGTATTTCTGATGAAGAAAGGCTCAACACCAAGGGATTTGGCTTTTAAAGTCCATACAGATCTTGGAAAAACGTTCCTCTATGCTGTTAATGCAAAAACTCACAGAAGGGTTGGAGAAGACTATGAGCTTCAGTTCAACGACATAATCAAAATAGTGGCTACCGCGAGGTGATCTCTTTCATAAGCTCCTGATAGAGCCTCGGCTCTACATCTTCCTCGCTTAATCTGAGCATTCCTGCGATTTTCCATATTTTTTCCTTTGCCTTTTCCGGGTCATTACTGATAACCTCAATATCCAAAAAGTCCCCGAGTCCCTCAACACGGTTAAGCTCAAAGGTAACATCATCAAGTTTATATACATAGCGATGCTTTTTTATTCGGACATCTTCCTTAAAGCCGAGTCGCTTAAGTATCTCCCTTGTCTTTTCAAAGTCGTCAACTTTAACCTCTATTTCATCGAATTCTTCATTTCTGCTGTCTTTTATGAGTTTATATCCCAGAATGTTCTCATTACGGTTGACTATTCTTCGAATTCTCAGCAAACTGGGAAGAGGAATAGAAAAATATAGGTCATCCTGCACTTCTTCATGGTCAAACTGTGCAATAGCCTCTATTTTTGGCTTTATATCTTCAATTTTTACCCTAAACTTAATTTCTACTTCCATTCTACTACCTCTCTACATTTTTCTTTTGAAAAGTCATGTTACCCCAGATTACTAAAAGACACTACTCCATCTTCAAGCATGACCCTAATTGATAGGAATACTCATTGGAGCTCTCCAAAGGTAATGAGATCAGACGCCTGCTAAGAATCCTATCACATCATTTCCCTTTTTAAACTCCCTAATGGGGAGTACAACAACCTCTTTCAAAGTAGGTAAGGCATTTATATTCTCGTCAATGAACCTGGTTAGTTTTTCTTCAGTTTCTTCACCCACAAGAACAAGGATTGTATCATCTCCACTCTTTGAAACCATTAGAACATTTGGAAGCATTGCAAGAGTTCTCGTTATATATTCAAGGTATCTCTCAAGAAAATCCTCTATTACGGGAGTTTTAACTTTAACAATAACAAAGGCCACTTTTTTAGGCTGAAGATCTTTACCTACTACTATTGTATATCTACCAATAATGCCCCGCTCTTGGAGCTTTTTTATCCTAAAATGAATGGTAGATTCAGGTTTGTTAAGTTTTTCTCCAATTTCTGAAATGGTAAGTCTTGCATCTTCCTTAAGTAGCCTTAAAATTGCTCTATCCAAGTCATCCAGCTGCACCATTTCAGCTCCCCCATTTTTTGTATAAATTATGCTCAATTCCAAGATTATCTAAAATTTTTCCAATTATAAACTTTACGATATCTTCCAAATTTTTGGGTTTATAATAAAATCCTGGAGATGCTGGCATAATTATAGCACCTGCCTGAGTCGCTGAAATCATGTTCTTGAGATGAATGAGGTTAAGTGGGGTCTCCCTAATTACGAGTATGAGCTTTCTTCTTTCCTTTAATGCTACATCCGCAGCTCTGGTTATCAGATTATCTGCATATCCATTTGCGATCGCCGAAAGAGTTTTCATGGAGCATGGAACTACAACCATAGCATCAAATGGATATGAACCCGAAGCAACAGGTGCAAAAAGGTTCTCCTCATGATAATCCGGTTTAAAATCAATTCCAAGTTCATATCTAATTATTGCAAGTCCAGTAGTGGAAGCTATGCTTATAACTTCATGCCCAAGCTCTTTTAATATCTCTATCAGTTTGACGCCATAAACCACACCACTTGCACCAGTTATTGCCACTACAATCCTCATGCATGTTCCTCCTTGAACAGTCTTATAAAACTCGTGATGTAAATATTTAATTTTTACGTTTTTGCACTGTTAATGTTTTAATAACACCTCGTAAAGAACCCAATATAATAAAACCACACACGATTATCAAGCATAACTACGATATCCTAACAATAACTTTCAATTAATACAATCCTACACCAACATTTTTATAACTCCTTTAGTTATAATGAACATGGGGAAGCTGATGAATGGAATAATGATAAAAGTTTTAATCAAAACTGCAGAAAAAATAGCATCTGAATTAGACTCTAAAGCCATTGTTATTCTTCAGGATATACCAGAAGAGTATGTGAATGATATAACCTTACCAGTAATTATTGTAGGTAACAATTTTGATATCTCAGGAAAAATCAAAAAAATCCCAATCCCACAGAATTTGGATACAGAAAACACGCTAAACCTTATATCCGCATTTCTTTTTGAACATGAAATTCTTCAAGAAGGAGACTCTTTTATCTACGTTACTCAGAACTCCCTTGGAGTTAGAGTTATCAAAAAAGGTGTGATCACAGTTAAAGGATTTTTCTCTTCTGCTCAAACTGTTCTTCAAAGAGTCCTAGAAATCGCAATAGAACTCAGTATAGAAGGTCGGGAGGGGATAAAGATTGGAACTCTATTTGTTATTGGAGATGTAAAAAAAGTCCTAAAGCATTCTCATCAGATAATACCTAATCCATTCAAAGGACATAAGATTAACGTGTTGGACAAAGATAGCAAGGAAATAATAAAAGAATTTGCACTTCTTGATGGAGCATTCATAATAAGTAACACTGGAAGGATATTCTCAGCTGGAAGATATCTCGACATAGACTCTAAAAAACTAGACATAATGCTTCCTCCGGGGCTGGGAAGCAGACATATAGCTGCAGCTGGAATAACAAAATTAACAAAAGCTGTCTCAGTCAGTCTTTCTGAGAGCGGAACTATAAGGGTATTTAAAAATGGGATAATGATATTGGAGTACAACCCAAGAATAAAATATTAATTAAATGTTAAAATCAGAAGAGCCACTGGTTCTCTATACACTCATCACAGGGCGGTTTTTCTCCTGCTATTGCCTTAAACTTTTTGTATATGCACTCGGGAAGACCCAGCGGACATCTATCTGGAGTCAGTTCGGGTCTCACTTTTGTTGGATCGAGCTTTATCTTTATGTATGCCTCATACTCCTCAACTTTCTTCCACGGAAGAACCTTTGCGCCATAGATGACGAGGTTGTCATAAATTCTGGCGTAGTCCCCGACGACTGCTCCCTCCTTGAGTATGACATTCCTTCCGACAACAACACCTTCTCCAAGAATTGAGTCCTTAATCTCAGCCCTCTCTTTTATAATGTCATGGCCGATTAGAATCGCCCTCTTTAGGTATCCTTTATCTTCCACAATGGTTTTTGGTCCTATGTAAGTATATGCCTTTATTTTGACACCATGGCCAATTTTGGCTCCACTATCTATGTATACAGGCCCCTGAATCTCTACATCCTCCGGAACTTCTGCTCCTTCTCCAACAGTGAAATAACCATTTTCCTTAGCTATCTCATCCAGAGCGAGCTGATGGGCATAGAAGAGATCTTCTGGAGTGCCAAGGTCAACCCAATATTTATCTTTGGACATCATATGTCCATACACTTGACCCTCATTTACAAATTTGGGTAGTATCTCCCTCTCAAAATAAACCTCCTTTCCGCTGGGAATTGCCTCTAAAACTTTCCTGTTGACCATGTAAATACCGGCATCGACGAGGTTTGTCTTCGGTCTCTTTGGTTTTTCTTCAAAGTCTGTTATCTTGCCTTCCTCATCAAGGACTGCAACACCGTATTTTTCTGGATCATAGACTTTTGTTAGTGCAACTGTTATGAGACCATCATTCTCACTGTGAGCCTTCATCAGCTCCTGGAAGTTAAAGTTCGTAAAAACGTCACCATATATAACAAGGAAGTCTTCCTCCCCCAATAATAGAGGCTCAGCGTTCTTAATAGCACCTCCAGTTTCAAGAGGCATAGGCTGAACTGAGTACTTTATATCCTTCGAATACTCCGTCATCTTCTCGTCTATAAATTCCCTGACCTCTGCTTTCATATAGTGAACCGAGATAACTATCTCATCAATCTCCTTTATTCTTTCCAGATTCTCAAGAATATACTGTAAATTGGGCTTTCCGAGAACCGGAACCATCGGCTTAGGTTTGGTAGAGGATATTGGCCTTAATCTTGTTCCAAATCCACCTGCAAGGATAAGAGCTTTCATTAATACCACCAATAATAACCAATGCACCACAGCTTATATATTTAACGGCCATTAAATAGATGCTATCGGATAACGATATCATGCTTTTTGAGGTCAACGCTCACTTGCGTGCTTTGTTTGCTCTGAACTGGTAGATCCTGCCTTTGAATCTAATGCAGCTTCCGGGACATATACTCTTTAAGGGACATCTTTCACATGCAGAATCGCCTGTTTCGATTAACTGGAGATATCCCATACTTTCCAGTATCTTTATCATGCCCTCAACTTCTGAGAGAGGAATATCCAAGTCTCGTGATATATCTGTAATACTTCTGCCTTCTTCAATGAGCTTCAGAACTCTTTCAAGCTTTCCCACTCCATAGCCTCCTTTTAAAATCCTAGAACCAGCCCCAGATGGTATGCAACTATACCAACGAATGATGCTAAACCTATCATATAAGTCACTACAACTAAAGCCCACTTTGAGTTAGATTCAGCCCTGATGGCACCTATGGTGGCTATACATGGTATGTATAGGGTAGTTACAAGAGCTAGTACATATGCTTGAAGCGGTGTCATAGCATTTACTATAGCCGATTCACTGCCATAAATTATCCCATATGTTGAAATTACGTTTTCTTTGGCAATTATACCAAAGAGCAGACTTACCGCAGCTTTCCAGTCAAGACCCATAAGTTTCATATACGGTTCAAAGAACATGCCAAGTTTTTCTGAATAGCTGAGCCCGGTTCCAATAGGTACAGGATAGTTACTTAAATACCAAATGACAATTGAGCCAGCCAGAATTATGGTACCTGCCTTTTTAACGAACTCCTTGCTCCTCTCCCATGAATGTAGAATTACAGTCTTCCACGAGGGGACGAGATACTCTGGGAGCTCGATTATAAAAGGACTGCTCTCTCCCTTGACCAGAAACCTGCTGAAAAAGCACGCCATTAATAATGCAAGGAATATTGAAATAATATATATGCTAACAGCAACAAAAGCCTGGTTCTTTTTGAAGAACGCTCCAGCAAGGAAGCTTATAACCGAAAGTCGGGCACTGCATGGAATTAAAGGATTAACAAGCATCGTTACTATCCTATCTTTTTCTTCATCCAATGTTCTTGTGGCCATTACTGCAGGAACATTGCATCCAAAGGCCAGTACAAGAGGTATGAAGCTCTTTCCAGGGAGACCAAATTTTCGCATTATCTTCTCCATCACAACAGCAGCTCTGGCCATGTAGCCCACATCCTCCAGAATAGCCATAGCAAGAAAGAGTAGGAACACAAGTGGGAAAAAGCTCAAAACCGCACCTACACCAGCAATTATTCCATCAACCACTAAACCTCTTAGTGACTCGTTGAGTATATGAGGAGCCAGCCATTGTCCGAATGAAGAAAATGCTTCATCTAACATTCCTTGCAGTGGCATTCCAAAAAGAAACACGAATTTAAAGACAAAGTAAAATACCCCAAGGAGAACTAAAATTCCGTAAATAGGATGTGTGAGGATTCTATCAAGCTGATCACTGAAGGTCTCTCCTTGCTCATGCTTATATCTCACAAATCTATGCATAAGGCTATCGATAAACTCATACTTCTGGGAAGCTATTATCAAATCCATTGCCCTTTTGTACTTCTCCTCAACCTCCCCTATATGCCCCATGATTTCGTTGAGTTTCTCACTCCCAAGATAACGTAGAACAAGTTTGATGACTTCTTCATCTCTCATGAGAAGCTTTATTGCCAGCCAGCGAAGGTTATACTTTTCTGCAAGTTCTGTGCGCTTCAGAGCTCTACTTATATGTTCAATTTCACGCTCAACAGCAGGGTCATATTTTGGCATGATTGGGGTAGTCCCTATTTTTCTGTTGGCAACCTCATATATTCTTTTCTTGAGCTCCTCAATTCCAATGCCTTCCTTAGCATTCAGTGGAACAACTGGCACACCCAGAACGGACTCCATCTTTCTCACATCAATTTCAATACCCTTCTTTTCGGTGAGATCGATTTTATTTAATGCAATGATTATGTTCTTTAAGCCCATTTCGAAGATTTCCATCGTCAGGAAAAGGTTGCGCATCAGGACAGTCGCATCCACAACATCCACGACGACATTCGCACTCCCCTTAAGGAGAAAATTCCTCGCAACAAGCTCATCCACTGAATGGGCTGTAAGAGAATACGTCCCAGGGAGGTCAACCACAAGAAATTTTTCACCTTTATATTCCAAAATGCCCTCTTTTTTCTCCACAGTTACACCGGGCCAATTACCAACATGCTGTCTCATCCCTGTTAGATTATTAAAAATTGTAGTTTTGCCAACATTTGGATTTCCTGCTAAGGCAACAACTTTCATCATAGCTTCCTCACCATGACTTTACTTGCTAAGCCCCTGCCTATTGCAAACCTTGTTCCACTAACGGAGAGAATTATGGGGCCAAATGGATATGACTTTATCACTTGAATTGTAGCTCCCGGAGTTAGACCCATCGCCACTAACCTCTGTCTCGCACCAGCCCCTCCAAGTATATTGACCACTATTCCCTTTTCACCAGGTTTAAGAGCATTCAAAGGTACAATCATGTCCATCACCGTTAGGTTAACCTAATTCTATTGTTATAGTTATGAATTATCTTAAAAAGCTTTGGTGAGCCTAACAAAGGAATATAGTTTGATTTAAGATATTTGTAAGGTTGTTCTTCAAAATATAGAGTTTGAATAGGTTACCACCATTGTTTCCAGATACTTATATAAAAATTCAACATGTCAAAATTTTCTGGAATTTTAGAAAAGTATTTAACCAGAGAAAGTCAAAAGATAAGTTAATATATCTAAACATGGTGTTAAAGATGGGTATTAACATAGAAAAAACTCTAACTAAACCTGTAGGAATGCTTCAGGAAAACTATAATTTCTTCGTTCCAGCACTCTTACCTTTTGCTATAAGCCTTATTAGTGGAATCGCCTTTGGTGGAACAGTTTTTGGAATGAAAAACACTGGAATAATTGGCATGGGCACATTAATGGGCTTAAGGGGTTTGCTTGGGTTGATATCTTTCATAACTGCGCTTATAGCTGAGGGTGCTATAGTTGATATGGCTTATAAACAGTTGAACGGTGGACATCCTGGATATATGGAAGGAATAAATGCCGCTGTAGAAAAGCTCGGCAGTTTGATTATCGCAACGATAATAATTGGTGTTGGAGCTTTTATTGGACTGATACTCCTTGTGATACCAGGGTTGATATGGCTGATCCTCGTAGCCTTTACAATTCCGATAATAATGCTTGAGGGGGCAGACAGCATTAGTGCCATAGAAGAGAGCATAAGTCTCGTTAGGGAAAATTTAGGGGATGTTATAGTGTTCCTTATCGTGCTTGTAATTGTAGTTGGCATAGTGACGATAATCTTAAGTTGGATACCTTACATAGGAAGTGCAATAGCATCTTTGATAACGACACCATATGGTGCGATTGCATTAACCCTAGCCTATCTTGAACTGAGACGTGGGTGAGTTTTTTAATCCTTCTCTCCAATTTTTATTATGCTTCATGATATTGTGAGAGAAATAAAAGAATTCAGCGATAGAAACGGACTTTGGGATAAGAAAATCCTTTTAATGTTCTCAGGAGGGAAAGACAGCAGCTTAGCCTTGTATCTGTTAAAAGAGGCGGGGTTAGATGTCTCAGCTTTAACGTTTTTCCATCAATGGAGCTGGAAAGAACCTCTTAGCTGGGCGATGGAGTTTGCAAATGGACTGAAAGTAGAACACTATCTAGTAGATATAACTGAAGGCCTTCTGAGAGAAGCTGTAGGAAAAAAAGGACCCATCTGCATACACTGCAAAAAAGTTATGATGAGAAATGCTTGCTGGTTTGCAAAGATAAATGGCTTTGATATATTGGCAAAAGGAGACAATGCTAATGATAAGATCATCGGGGCCCTTCTTGACCAATGGAAAGGAGATATAAGGCTTAGCGAAATCCCCAGAATAGGTATTCCTATTTTCAGACCTCTAATAACCTATAGGGCAGAGATTATTGGACTACTAACAGAAGAAGCAGGAATAAAACCCTATCGAATGTACGAGTACGGGAGAAGGAAACAGTGGAGAGAAGGCTGTCCTCTTCAATATA
>JAMOPD010000275.1 GCA_027064745.1 Thermococcaceae archaeon | reverse complement strand
TGTAAGAGAGAAAAAAGCCGAAGCCAGAAGGAAGAGTGAACAGCAGAACAGTATGATCCTGAGTCTGTCAATCATGATTGTTATAACCTCAATCTTTTATGCTGTAATTTCAAAGCATATGGAGTATGCTTTATTTGGGATTCTGGCAGGCATACTTCTCTACGGGTTCATCAGTAAAGGGATGATGTCTCCAAATAGGATAGAGTTGCAGAACACCCCAAAACTCCTCGTCGGTCATGAGAAGGATGATAAACCACCCTTCGTGGATGCAACAGCCGCTCATTCCGGTGCTCTACTCGGTGATGTGAGACATGATCCATTCCAGTCAGCGGGACTTGAAACACCCCCTCATCAACTGGTCGAGGCGGGAGCAATCCATAGAGCCCATAAGGGAGTTCTTTACATAGATGAGATCAACACCCTTAGCCTACAATCTCAGCAACATCTGCTCACAGCGATACAGGAAAAGAAATTTCAGATAACAGGTCAATCCGAGAGAAGTTTCGGAGCAATGGTAAAAACAGAGCCGGTGCCCTGCGACTTCATTCTGGTATCAGCAGGGAATCTTGATGCCCTTCAGGGTATGCATCCAGCCCTGAGATCAAGAATAAGGGGATACGGATATGAGGTGTATCTTAACAGTACGATGGATGATACTGATGAGAACAGAAAAAAACTGATAAGATTCGTTGCACAGGAAGTTGTAAAGGATGGAAGAATTCCTCACTTTGACAAGTGGGCTGTTGCTGAGATAATAAGAGAAGCGCAGAGAAGAGCGGGAAGAAAGGGAAAGCTTTCCTTAAGATTAAGAGAACTTGGAGGTCTTGTGAGGGTTGCTGGAGATATAGCCGCGAGTGAGGGTGCAAAAGTTGTAACAAAGGAGCATGTAATTAGGGCAAAGGAGATAGCCAGGTCTCTTGAGCATCAGGTTGCATCTCGTGCTATAGAGGCGAGAAAGGAGTACAAATCCTTCAAGACAGAGGGGACAGAAGTAGGCGTAGTTAATGGTCTGGCTGTGTACTCTGCAGACCCCTCTCTAAGTGAATATGCAGGTCTTGTTTTACCCATAGTCGCTGAAGTAACACCCGCAGGGTCAAGATCTGAGGGAAGAATTATAGCAACCGGTAAACTTGGAGAAATAGCAAAGGAATCGGTGCAGAACATCTCAGCTATAATCAAGAAATACATGGGTAAGGACATCTCTGATCATGACATCCATATCCAGTTCATAGGGACATACGAAGGAGTTGAAGGGGATTCTGCAAGCCTCTCCGTAATAACGGCTGTAATCTCAGCTCTCGAGAATGTGAAGGTCAGGCAGGATACAGCCATAACGGGCTCACTCAGCATAAGAGGTAATGTTCTTCCTGTAGGAGGTATAGCAGCCAAAATAGAGGCGGCGGCGGAGGCGGGTCTTAAGAGAGTGATAATTCCAAAAGCCAATATGAGAGATGTCCTCATAGATGAGAGATATAAGGATAAGATCGAGATAATACCTGTTGAGACGCTAAGAGAAGCCCTTGAGCATGTCCTGGTTGGAGAGGGTAAGGAGGAACTTCTTGAGAAACTTGCAAGGATGAGACCTCCAGAAGTTGTCGGCAAGATGGAACTTGAATCGGAGAAAAAGATCGTCGAACCCAAAAAGTGATGAGCATGAAGGCTCTTTTTATAGGCAGGTTTCAACCATTTCACAACGGACATCTTGGAGTTATAAAAGAACTTTCCAGAGAATTTGACAAAATTATCATCGGAATAGGTTCTTCCCAGTACTCCTACACCAGAGATAATCCATTTACCGCTGAAGAAAGGGAGAGAATGATCAGGGAAAGTTTGAGAAGAGAAGGCATAGATAAT
>JAMOPD010000274.1 GCA_027064745.1 Thermococcaceae archaeon | reverse complement strand
TCATTTCGGTCAATGTTATAATCAGGAGACGTATATTATGATTGTGGAAAGCAAAGATGCGATAAGGAAAAGATTACTCAGGTTAAGGAGATCAATGGATGAAAAGAAAAGACTGAAACTGAGCAGGAAAATCAAGAGAAATCTTTTCCACCTGCCCGAGTATAGAAGTGCGGAGGTTGTTATGTTTTACATGGCACATGATAAAGAGGTTGAAACAAGAGAGATGATTGCAGAATCCCTGAAAAATAAAAGGATTCTTCTTCCAAAAGTAGATATCAAAGAAGGTAAAATAGTTCCTGTGGAGATAAAAAATCTTGATGATGTTGAAAAAGGGGCATTTGGTATATATGAGCCAAGAGGTAAAGAAGAGTATAGTGGAAAAATAGATATGGTTATTGTTCCAGGCATAGCTTTCGATTTGAGAGGCTACAGAATAGGCTATGGAAAAGGATTCTATGATAGATTTTTGAAAAAAGTTTCCTCTCTAAAAGTTGGACTGGCCTTCGATTTCCAAGTGGTGGGTCGTATAATTGAGGATGTAAATGATGTTCCGGTGGATATTGTGATTACAGAGAGAAGAATAATAAGATGTTGATTGCAGCATCACAAAAACAAAAAATACAAAGAGAGAAAATTATGGAGGGGTTAAATCTCTTTTACACCCACGAAGAAAATGCCTATCAGTGTACCCTGTGCTTTCTCTGTTACATCACCCACTGTAACAGTGATGTTCACCTTTCCAAAGCCTATTGTGGGTGGCATCAGTCGTGCCATCAGGCAAGGTATTGTGATATTCTCTCCCGGCTGAAGGGTTTCTATGGTTCCGGTTTTTGTTCCGAATAAGACGAAAGCAATGCCGCCAGCCTTCTCTACAGTTATCTCCCAGCTTACATTTTCGAGGGTGGTGTTCCCTGTATTTTCAACTACAGCCTGCACGCCCAGGCCGCCCTTTATGGTGATGGAAAGCTGTTCAGATGTTTGCTCTGTTGCCATTGCACAGGTGGCTATTGGAATCGATAGTATGGTCAATATACAAATCAGTGTAGTTGCTCTTAGTGTAGTTGCTTTCATCTTACCCCCCAGCATGACATAATGAATTGTAAATTTAAAAAACTTTCGACTGTAGTTTTATCAGCATCATTGTCTAAATTATGCATGTATATACAGTTGTATCTCTGTCTTTATTCGATTTACTCTTGCCATGGAGGGCATTTATCTGAAGATCGTTTGACATTTTTCCATTTTGAAAAATTTTCAGAAAGCCTTTAAATATGCTTTTTGTCAGAAATTAACATGTTAGCATATAACACGCTATCAATTGGTGTGGTAGGTGGTATGAGGAGAGAAAAAGTAGTGGTAACGGTAGTGGTATTTGGTATTGTATTCATATCTGGGGTAAGTGTATCCCTATCGGCTTTTGCTGGTAATGATGGATACATCATTGTTGATGGGAATGGAAAAGGTGACTACAGCAGTATACAGGATGCCATAAATCACGCACAGGAAGGAGACACGATACTGGTAAAATCGGGTGAATATCGTGAAGTTTTGATAATAAACAAGAGGGTTACCATAGTAGGTGAAGATATGGACAGAACAAGAATAAATCCAACCTCCATCAGAAATGGCTTTGCCATTGAAATAAGAGCAGGTGGTGTGATTCTTAAAAATCTGAATATAACAAATCGCGGAAATGGTAAGTACGCGCAGGCCGTAAAGATAGTATCTCCAGATATCAAAGTGATTGGTTGCATGATACATGATGTCCCTGTAGGCATTTCCATCTGGTCATCCAATAATACCATAGAGGGTTGCAAGTTCTGGAACTGTAAGGATGAGGGTGTGGTGCTCATGGGGACAA
>JAMOPD010000273.1 GCA_027064745.1 Thermococcaceae archaeon | reverse complement strand
AGGTGAGGGTCTTTGTTTATTTTGTTTATTTTGTTGTAAAATTAAGAGATGAGAAACTATGAAGTCAGTGTTGGGTGTTTTATAGATGTTGGACACAGGTTTCCAAAACACGGAGGCATGGAATCGGTTCCGTCATCTATGATTATGAAATACATGGCTAGCTCAACGTTGTTATTTGCAAGTTCAATGTCCCTTTTTAGTATGGTTGCATAGTACTGCTGATTTGGTGGAGCGTTCATAACCCTGATCCCATAGGTTACAACGGATTGAGACGTCTTCGAGTAGCTGAATGATATTGAAAGCGCACCAACACCGGGCAGTTTACTCCATAACCAGCTGGCTGCTGAGCCACCTAATGGGACAGAGTAGAATTTGTAGCTAGAACTACCTTGGAACTCAAAAACTATGTTGTCATATGTCCCATACCTGGTAGTTCTGAAAACCTTCACCTTTGATCCAGTGTTGGAAGTAGGAAAGTGTGAGCTTACAAGATAGTCCGTGAGAAGCTTACCCTTGTTTAAATCCTGTTCTTTTGCTTCGTGAAAACCACTCATCATAACTTCAAGTGGGTATACTCCGGCTATAGGGATACTCGCATACTGTTTCTTCCATTTGTCGTATACTGGGATATTGTATATTACAACCACGTACTTCAACGGGATGTTGAGGTACCTATCAAGATACCCGTTTTCTGTTCGTACATCTGGTTCGGGTGCGTAGCTGACCTTTAGTGTTGAACCGGAGTACGAGGAACCAAAATCAATAACTGGAATACCATCAACGCTGAAGCTCCACATGCCCCTTGTTGAAGTAGTCAGTTGTATTCCCCACGATGCTCCAATCCTACCGATCTTTTTGCCTCCTTCCGTTCGGACTTTAAGCCCCATAAATGGAACCCATTCAACAAATGTTCGAGACTCTGAATAATATGAATCCTTTAGATATTCCCAGTTTTCAATGATGCAGTATCTGGCGTTCAGTTCCTCGTAGCCCCACGGACAGGAGGATGTTCCCAGCAACGAGCGGACTCTGTACTTTATTCTTGAAGTTAGGGGAAGATTGAGAGTGGGTTGCTTTGAGGGTTGGAGAACATCTTCAACTGGAAACATTCCATCGAGGACAAGTTTTCTACCTGGAACGATGCTCTTAATGCCGATTTTACCATCCTTAGTGAAGTACACGATTACTGGAGTTGGAGCGGAGTGCAGGTTTTTGGTTCTTAGGCTCTTCCATCTTCTGCTCTCACTCCTGAACGTGAGAACTCCTCCAACGTACCCCTGTTTCAAAAGCTTAATTTCACCATCCGTCGATGGCTGGAATATAAACGCTTTGGCGTTTCCCTGGATATAAACTCTCTCTACACTCAGAAACTCAGAAGCGGCAGTTCCAAGGGTCGCAGTTGCTACAATCGTAAGTAACAATATGGCTATAACTTTGCTTTTCATGTTGTCACCCCTTTGGAACTCGTCATTTAAAGTCGGCTTAATTATATATAAAATTTACTATTTCAAAAAGTTAACAATGGTAGCCTTTAGCTCAAAATGTTTGGTTTTAATGCTCTAAGACTATTGTGTTCACTGACAATTCATTTGTTGTCGGTGAACGTCTTCACCATCCTATAGAACCCGTAAGCCCTTCCCTCAAGCTCAATGGAATGCTCCCTCTCTATGACGTAGCCGAGCTTTTGATAGACTGTGATGGCGATTTCGTTTTCCCTCTCAACGTCGAGGACTATCCTTTTTGCCCCACTCTCCATAGCGAGCTTCTCCGCTTCGAGCATGACAGCCTTTCCAATTCCCTTTCCGCGGAATTCCGGGTAAACTGCCACGTTGCTGACGTAGTAATCCCCTTCCTCAAGCCTGCCGGA
>JAMOPD010000272.1 GCA_027064745.1 Thermococcaceae archaeon | reverse complement strand
TGGCTTCAAAACCTTCTTCTTTGATGGAGGTAAGAGCTCTTTTCACTTCCTCCAATATTCTCTCCTCTGTCCACTCCTCTTTTTCAAAACGGATAAGGGGAGCACGAGGAGTGGGGTCAAGATCAAACCCAAATCTCTTCCACATGAGGATATAGTGTGTTTGATCGTGAAGTGTGAAATTAGCCAGTTTTACTCTCTGCATGGCAACCCTCCTTAATTGAGCTTTATTTTTCGCCCGCTCTGAGATTTTTGCTCAGAGCCGTTTGCAAAACGAGCATTGTAGCGAGCCCATTCACGAGCTTTTTCGATCTTTTCTCTGTTCTGGAGATAGATAGGCTTTATATTTGCAAAAGCCTCATCTACTCCATCGTAGATTGCTGAGATGACAAACTTCTCTATCTCTGCCCCTGTCCAACCATCCATGCGGTCAGCAAGGGAGAGATCGAAGTTTGTCCCATATTTCCTGTTCATAATGGCTAAGATCTCCCTTCTTTCTTCTTTGGAAGGGAGATCAACAAAGAAAACATCATCAAATCTGCGAAGAAGTGCACCTTGACTGATAGTAAGCAGATCATCAATGTCATTGCAGGTAGCGATGATGTATTTAGGGCTGGTGCTTTCCTGCATCCATGTAAGCAGATAGCCAAACATGGCACTTGTAGTGCCTCCATCAGTGCGGTTGCTTGACTGAACTCCACCAAGAGCCTTTTCAATCTCATCAATCCAGACAACACATGGACTGACAGCATCTATAAGAGCAAGGGCTTGACGCATTTTTGCCTCAGACTCTCCAACTAAAGAACTCTTTAGTGAAGCAATGTCCAGCCTGATAAGAGGAAAATCAAGGACACTGGCTGTAACTTTAGCAGTTAAGCTCTTCCCAGCACCAGGAAGTCCTACAAGGAGAATGCCTTTTGGTGTAGGAAGACGGTTATCTTCAAATCCCCTCTTACGATTCTTGATATAACGCTTGAGGGGCTCAAGACCACCAAGCTCTGATTCTGGGACGGGTTCGTATAGCTCCATCAAGCCACTTTTCCGAATAGCTTGGAGCTTTTCATTCTCTATAACCTTTTTAGAAAAGGTCTTTTCCTTCACAAGGCTAAGAGCCATAGCATTTTCTGCCTCGTGCAAGGTAAGACCTTTCCCTGCACTAATAGCTTTTTCATCTACTTCTATAGGTAGCTCGTTTTCTGAGACTATCCTTGAGGCGGTATCAATTAATTCTTGAATGGTGGGAAGTGGAAAATCCAAAAGTGTAATATCTTTTTCAAGCTCTATTGGGATGTTTACTATTGGAGACACAAAAACAAGATGCCTGTCTGTGGCTTTCAAGACAGGAACAAAATGCTTGATTGTCCTTATAATCTCTATTGATTCGATAAAACGGTGAAAGTCTTTCAAGAATAAAATGGAAGATTCAGGAAGAGTTGGAATAGCTTGCAAAGGTGCAAGTGGATCAGGTGCCTGACGTATCTGCTCTGACTGATGATCTCGGAGACCAGCTACTATATCCCATGAAAAAATGTTGTACCCATCAGCTTCTTTAGATAAGTTACTGATAGCTCTCTCTTCTTCATAAGTTGTCACCCATAACAGGGGATATCCTGCTGAAAGGTAATCTTTAAACTGAACCATTTTTTAAACCCCCTTTATACTAATTTGTTTGTATATATACTAATATATTTGTATAGTCATGTCAATACTTTTTTGCTAATATATTTGTATGCACACAAAAATATTGGTAAGGAGGAAAATATGGAGAATAAATTTAGCAAGGATCAGGGTAAGCAAAAAGAACAGACGCTGGATACATAGCTGGAACTTTGCACAGCTCCAGCAGTTTATAGAGTATAAAGCTCAAAGC
>JAMOPD010000271.1 GCA_027064745.1 Thermococcaceae archaeon | reverse complement strand
ATTGTGTAGAAAAGGAGGGGGGTATGCGTATAGGTACTAAGATACATCTTGGGATAATGGGTAACGTATTGTTTGCTGCTATAGTGGGTTGGATAGCTCACAAGTTCATTGCGAATCAAAATATGGCTTTATTTGTTAATTTGAGTATAAACATGGTAGTTGCCTACTTATTTGGATATGTACTTTCTCATAATATAGTTTCTTCTTTGAATAAACTTAAGTCGTCTCTTTTATCAATGGGTAAAGGAGACTTTACTGTGGAGATAGCTTCTTTTTCTAATGACGAGATAGGAGAGCTGATAGATGCCTATAATACAATGTTAAAACAGGTAAAAAAATTATTATCTCACATCCAGACTAATATCTCTCGTTTAGCAACTGCATCGGCTCAGCTTTCTCAGGTGTCAGAGGAGATTAGTCGAGGAGCAGAAACTCAAACAAAAGAAACCTCTGATGTGGCAGTCCAGATTGGGGAGATCACTTCTATCATTTTAGAGGTCTCTCAAAATGCACGGCAGGCAAGTGAATCGGCTATGCGTTCCCTTGAGATAGCGCGTGAAGGGGTATCTAAGATTGATGAGAGTATATCAAGAATGAAAGATGTTTCTCAAGAAGTTGATGTTATGGCTCATAATGCAGAAGAATTGCGTGAGCGATTTCAACAAATAGGGCAGATTATAGACACAATAGATGATATTGCCAGTCAGACCAATCTATTAGCGTTGAATGCTGCAATAGAGGCCGCACGGGCGGGAGAATATGGACGTGGATTTGCTGTAGTTGCTGATGAGATTAGGCAACTGGCCGAGAAGACTACTCAGGCAACTAAAGAAGTTTCGGATATGATATCTGATTTGCAGTCTAGTAGTGAACGCGTTGTAGATTCGGTTGAAATAGCAAAAGAGAAGGTTGCTAATACTGAAGGAAACATTGAAGAAACAGGTGAAATCATAAAAGAGATGAGTTCACGGGCGGAAGAAACGCAGAAGTTGATGGATCCAATAACTATTTCTGCTGATAGAGAGGCAGCTGCAGTGGAAGAGATTTCTAAGACAATGGAGGTAGTAAAGGCTATTGCTGCCCAGGTCCAGGAAGGTATTTTGCAGGTCAATGATGCGGCTAATAATCTTAGTGAATTGTCTCATGAATTGATGTCAATGTTGAACAATTTTAAGTTTTGAGATCGGATAATGAGGAGGAGTTATGGTCAGGGTTTTAGTGGTCGATGATTCCATATTCATCTGTAAGGCATTAACAAGAATTTTGGAAAAGGATCCGAATATAAAGGTTATTGGGACGGCACACGATGGTCAAGAGGCTATAGAAAAGGTAAAACAATTAGATCCGGATATTGTAACCTTGGATGTGGAGATGCCAAGGATGAATGGAATAGAGGCCCTTAAGGTGATAATGAGAAATTATCCACGACCAGTAATAATGATTAGTTCCCTAACTAAGGAGGGGGCTAAAACAACAATAGAAGCCTTGTCCTTAGGGGCAGTAGACTTTATTCCTAAGGAGCTGTATCAGAGTAGTGTGGCGGGAATAAATCTGGAAAAATTAGAGGAGCAATTATTAGAGAAGATAAAGGTGATTGCTAAAAAGCGGGTTCAGTTTTCGAAGAACCCTAATACCTTTACTTCTGCGATTTCTTCTAAAAGTACGGATACTCAATCTCGTTCGGCTACTCGACCTATTGTCCGTAAAGGAATAGTTGATGTGGTAGTTATTGGAGTATCAACGGGTGGTCCTACAGCCCTTCAGAAGGTAATAGCCAAACTTCCCTCGGATATCCCTATCCCGGGGATTATTATTCAGCACATGCCACCGGCATTTACCGGACCTTTAGCTAAACGCCTTTCTTCCTTAGGAGGGCCTGTAGTGAAAGAAGCAGAGAAAGGAGAACGGCTTACTCCGGGTAAGTTTTTAGTGGTTCCAGGGGCATATCATATGCAATTGAAAAAGATAGGTTCAATAGTGCAGGTTGTGCTTACGGAAGAACCTAAGGATGCAATATATCATCCATCTATAGATCTTACGATATCCTCTGCTGCGGAGATCTTTGGTTCTAAAACGTTGGCAGTTATCTTAACTGGTATGGGTAAAGATGGCTTGGAAGGCGTGAAAAAGGTTAAAGAGAAAGGAGGAAAGGTTATTGCTCAGGATGAGGCTACTTCGGTTGTTTATGGGATGCCAAAGGTGGTAGTAGAGGCTGGTTTGGCCGATAAAGTGGTTCCAATAGATAAAGTTGCTGAGGCTATAATGTCGTTTGTTTGATCATTTTCTGAATAAGGAGGTTTTAAATGAATATAGATATGTGGAAGGCCCAAATAGACTCTGGGACGGTGGAAGAGAAAAGAGAAGCTATAAGAGCAGCTAAAGATTTTCCTATAGAGCAGGTTATAGATACTTTAATTAGTTTGTTATACGAGGATAATAAGGCAATACAGGAAGCAGTAATTGAGTTTTTGATGGGTTGTTCAGAGGATATTGTAGTAGAAAAGTTGTTGCCTTTATTAAAGGAAGAAAATGCGGATGTGCGTAATGCAGCTATAGAGATATTGGAGAAAATTGGTAGAGATAAGGTAGATATAATTGGCCAATGTTTAAATGATGAGGATAAGGATGTTCGATTATTTGTTTGTGATATCATTGGTAAATTTGGAACAGAGAAGGCTTTGGATTATCTTATCAAGGCCTTGAATGATCCGGAGGTAAACGTAAGAAATTCAGCAGTAATGGGTATAGGGAAGGTTCAGAGTAATCGAGCAGTGGAGGCCTTAGCTGAGTTACTTAGCCGAGAGGAAGACACATGGGTTAGATTTTCAATAATCGAGTCATTGACTCAAATAAACCTACCCTTAGCCAAGGAGGTATTACGAGAGGCCTTATACCAAGAGAAAAATGAGTTGGTTTTGAAATCCTTATTGGATGCTATAGCGAAATTCGGAGATGAGGATTTTGTCTATGATGCGATTTATGTGTTTGAATTTTTGATGAC
The DNA here is from genome assembly GCA_027064745.1 of Thermococcaceae archaeon. Taxonomy (GTDB): domain Archaea; phylum Methanobacteriota_B; class Thermococci; order Thermococcales; family Thermococcaceae; genus Thermococcus. Next base: position 6,991 of record JAMOPD010000271.1, on the reverse strand, counting down.
TCGTAAATTGGCTGATATATATTCTAATATTATTGATCTGGGATTGCGTGTAGAGAAGATAGAAGATAAGAAGTTGGTTTATAAGTTTGCCGTATATCTTTCCGCTTATATAAAGTATGCAGAAGATAGATGGACTGCATATAGGGCAGTCAATGTCTTGCCGAAGATAAGTTGCTGTGCTGAAGATATGTTGTTAGAAGTCTTGTCTTCAGTGCAGGAACCTATGATAATAGCCAGTGCTATTGAAGGATTGGGGCAGGTGGGTACTGGCAAATCTATACCGGTGTTAGAGAAGTTTTTAAACTCAGAAGATGAACGTCAAAGGGAATTAGCTCAGGAAGCAATAGATAAAATTAGGGCGAGGGAGTGAGATATGAGAGAGTTATCTGGTGAGATTAGAGAGAAGATTATAGAGATAATAGGCGATTTGGATTCTCTTCCTACTCTCCCTCATGTGGCTGCCCAGGTAATGGAATTATCCATGTCCTCCAAATCTTCGGTGAGAGAGATAGCTAAGATATTAGAAACAGATCCTGCATTAACTTCAAAGGTGTTGAAGGTTGCGAATTCTGCATTTTATGGGTTAAAACAACAGGTAAATTCTTTAGAATTGGCATTGGTAGTGTTGGGAATGGGAGAAGTGAGTCATTTGGTTATGAGTATATCTGTTTTTTCTGCTTTTCCGGATATTCCGGGGAAAAAGACATTTAATAGAGAGCAGTTTTGGGTACATTCCGCTGGTTGCGGGCATTTTGCGCGAGTTATTGCTCGTCGTTTAGGAGAGCCTGCCTTGAGTGGAGAGGTGTTTGTAGGAGGGTTGTTACACGATATCGGTAAAGTTGTTTTAGATGAGAAGGCACATGATGTTTTTACAGACATCTTTACACAGGCCCAAGAAGAAGATCGGGCGATATATGAAGTGGAGAAAGAAAGACTTGGGTTTACTCATGAAGAGGTGGGATTGGTGTTGGCCCAAAAGTGGAATCTACCTCTTTCTCTACAGGAGGCGATTTCCTTGCATCATCATCCGGAGGATGCCGAAAAGGCCCAATTTACTGTAGCCGTGGTGAGGATGGCTGACTTATTTTGTAAGGCCAATGAGATTGGTTATGGCGGAGATACGAAAGGGTTTGTCTTTACCGAGGATGTGTCTTGGGCCTTGGTGCAGAAGATAAAACCTGAAATAGCTTCTATTGATATAGAGAAATTTACATTTGAGTTAAATGATGAAATTAAAAAAGTCAGGGATTTTATAAATATAGCGCGAGGATGAGAAGATGGTAACTACACTTACGATGGATGATAAAACATTTAAGTCATTGCGGGACTTTATATATGAGAAGAGTGGGATCTATTTTAGTGATCAAAAGAAGTATTTAATGGAAACTAAGATCCTTGAAAGAATAAAAGAAAGAGGGTTTCGTGATTTTAATGAATATGCATATTTTCTCATGTATTCCAAAGACTATAAGGAAGAGTTGAAGTATCTCTTTAATGCTATTACTATTAACGAAACCAGTTTCTTCCGAAATAAACCTCAAATAGATGCTTTCAAGAATAACATACTTCCAGAGCTTGTTAATCTTCCTGATAAACAGACGTTTAAGACAATTACAATACTGAGTGCAGGATGTTCAACGGGCGAGGAACCCTATACCTTGGCTATGGTTTGTAAAGAGTTTATCGATACTAAAGCCAAGGATTGGAGGGTGATGATAGAAGCAGGAGATCTAAGTGAGGCCGCTTTAGCTCAAGCACGAGAGGGTATATATAATTCATATACCTTAAGGAATGTTCCTCCACAGTATTTGGATAAATATTTTGTTAAAGAGGGTGATAATTATCGTATAAAAGATGAAATAAAAAAGATGGTGCGGTTTTATCCTTTGAACTTAACAGATGATACGCAGATGCGACGAATTACAAAAAAGGACGTCATTTTTTGTAGAAATGTTATGATATATTTTGACGATGCAGTAAAGAAAAAGGTGGTAAACTATTTCTATGATATACTGAAAGTATCAGGATATTTGATTATCGGGCATTCCGAATCTTTACATAATATAACGAGGGCATTTAAGATTGTACATTTCCCGGGGGCGTTAGCGTATAAAAAAGAGTAAAAACAGGAGGCCAACTATGGCGAAGATATTGGTAGTGGACGATTCGTCAACCGTAAGAAAGTTGATAATTAACATTCTTAAAAGCGCGGATTATGAGACAGTGGAGGCAGTTGATGGGGTAGATGCCTTGGAGAAGTTGGCCCAAGAAGATATAGATCTTATCATTGCGGATCTCAATATGCCCCGAATGAATGGATTAGAGCTTATCCGGACCATTAGAAAGGATCCAGTTTATTCCGATATACCTATTGTGATGCTTACTACGGAGGGTAGCGAGGAGGATAAAAAGCGTGGATTTGAGGCAGGGGCAAATGTGTATTTGGTAAAACCTGCCCCGCCTTCTTTAATCTTATATAAAATAGGGAGCCTTTTAAATGCGGAGAAATAATTTTGAGGATCAGGTGAAGAATAGGGAGGGGAGATGGATGAGATAATTCAAGAATTCTTAATCGAATCAACAGAACTATTGGAACAGCTGGATCAGGACTTAGTTGCTCTTGAGGAAAGACCGGATGATTTGGATCTATTAAATAGAATCTTTCGAGCAGCACATACGATAAAGGGAAGTTCAGGTTTTTTAGGTTTTACTCAGATTTCTCAACTTACTCATCACATGGAGGATGTTTTGAATAAATTGAGAAAAGGTGAAATGGTGGTTACTCCAACGATAATGGATGTTATATTGGAGTCGGTTGATAAGTTGAAGTTGTTGCTTGATGAAGTGAGAAATGGCACCTCGGGGACAGTAGATGTTTCAGATGTGGAAGCAAAGCTAAAGGCGATCTTGGAAGGTAAAACGGAAGAGGAAATCGAGCAAGAGAAGAAGGAGACCACGGAAAAAGAGGAACAGAAGGAACAAAAGGAAAAAGGCTCTATCGCTACAGTGAGAGATGAAGAGGCTTTAAAGGTAGGTGAAAGTGAGAAGGAGTCTCGGGTAGAGGAACAAGAAGAGAGAAAAGAAGATAAATTAGGTTCGGGACGTGAAGAGGTTGTTTCTGAAAGCGAGGGAGATAATAAGAAAGAACAATCTCAACCGGATTCGGCTGCAAAATCAGTAACCCAGTCAGAGAGCAGTAAGACCAAAGCTCAGAATCAACCCAAGAGAGCTTCAGGAGTTTCATCTATTGATGAAACAATAAGGGTAGATGTTAGAAGGTTAGATGTCTTGATGAATTTAGTTGGTGAATTAGTATTGGTAAGAAACAGATTGGGACAACTTGCTGAGAAAATAGATGCTCAGGTTGAAGATACAAGTTTAGTGGATGCCTTTAATAATGCCTTGGTTCAATTGGGCTTTGTAACTACTGAAATGCAGTTATCGGTTATGAAGACGAGGATGCTTCCCATCCAGCGGGTTTTTAATAAATTTCCAAGGATGGTTAGGGATTTATGTAGAGAGATGAAAAAGGAAATTGATTTGGTCATTCATGGTGAAGATACAGAGTTGGACAAATCCGTAATAGAACACATAGGCGATCCTTTGATTCATATATTAAGAAATGCCGTAGATCATGGGATAGAGCCACCTGATGAAAGAGAACGATTGGGAAAACCGCGACGAGGGACAATTATTTTATCTGCCTACCAAGAGGGTGATCATATTGTTATAGAGGTTACAGATGATGGAAGAGGGATAGATGTTCAAAAGGTAGCGAGGAAGGCATTAGAAAAAGGGATTATAAAGGAAGAAGACCTTCAACATATGGGGGAAACAGATATTCTCAATTTGATATTTATGCCAGGTTTTTCTACTGCTGAAAGAATTACCGATGTTTCTGGGCGAGGAGTAGGTATGGATGTGGTTAAGACTAACATAGAAAAGCTTAATGGTATTATAGAGATGGAGACAGAGGTTGGTAAGGGGACTACTCTAAGAATAAAATTACCGCTTACCTTGGCGATTATCCAAGCGTTGATGGTCTTGTCCAATCAGGAGATTTATGCTATTCCCCTTGCGTCGGTTCAGGAGATAATTCATATAGAGGAAGGGCAGGTCTATACAATTGATCAGCAAGCTGTGGTTAAAGTCAGGGATATGGTGATTCCGTTAATGTGCTTGGAAGAAATATTTGGGGAACCTGAGAAAATAGAAGAGACAGCACGACATTATGTTGTTATAATAGGTGTAGCGGAAAAAAGGCTTGGATTATTAGTTTCTGATTTGCTTGGACAACAAGAAGTAGTAATAAAATCGTTAGGAGGGTATCTCACCAATATCCCCGGAATTGCTGGGGCAACGATTATGGGCGATGGGCGGGTATGCTTGATCCTGGATATTGCCGGGATCATGCAGCTTTCGGCACACACTGTGAGGAAGGTGGCGTCTGCCCATGTAGGAGGTAGTTGTGGTCGTGGCGATTGAAGAAAAAAGAAAATATGTAAGAGTTCCATCCCAAGTGAAGTTAAGATATCAGGTCTTAGAAATTCCGATTCGGAGTAAAATGAAAGAAGGTAAGATTATCGATGTTAGTGCGGGTGGGGTTGCTTTTATAGCTGAGGGGCCGGTAGCTGATGAAGATGTCCTAAAGATTGAGTTGCATATCCCAGATTATCATAGGGCCTTCCCGGAAAGGCAGTTCTTTGGTCCAGTAGTATCTCTGGCAAAGGTAGTGAGGCAGTGGGAAAATAGTAATGGTCAACATTGTATAGCGGTCAAATTTGTTGATATCTATACCAGACACCAAGAGGACCTGCTGGAGTATGTTTTGAGAAAGGTTAAGCGGATGAAGTAAGATGGGAAAGGTCTCTCCTGAACACTTAGATGCCTTGTGTGAGTTGGATAATATAACCTTGGGTGCTGCGGCTGTTCGTTTGGAAAAGAGTTCTGGTATTCAGGTAAAGATGATAAAACCTAAAGCAGAAGAATTCTCTATGGGGGAAGCTATTAATAAAATCCCTGCCGAGGAAAAGGTAGGGATAGTGCTCGCTTATACAGGCGACTATGGAGGAGAGATGGCCTTTATTTTTTCTAAGTCGGATATATCAGTTTTGACGGATGCACTTATCGCACAAGGTAAGGCTGATAATTTTGACTCAGCTATGATGTTTATTGGGCAAGAAATTGCTGAAGGAATTAACGAGAGTTTAGCGATGTTGATATCCAGGAGTAATCTTTCCTGTTCGGCTCAGGCTGTTCTTGAAGAAAGGCCCCCATTTGAAGATGATGTTGTTTTTATTGAGATACAGCTTAAACTAAATGGTGGACAGGTTGATTCTCGTTTTTGGCATTTGGTTCCAGTGGAGTTGGGTAATAAGTTAGCTTCGGATATGTTAGGGGAATTGGATGCGCAATTAGAACAGTTTGAGAAGAGAGCAAAACAGGAAAAACAGGAAAAAAAGGAAAAAAAGGAGGAAGAAAGACAGCAAAAGACCGAAGAAGATGAGTTGATTCCTGATATAATGGTTGAAGTAGCTGTTAGATTGGCAAATAAGAAAATGGTTTTTCAGGATCTTTGGGATATTAATCCTGGTGATGTGATTGAATTTCCTCAATATGTGTCTCAACCTGTGGAGTTGGTTTATAAGCAGAAAGTTATTGCTATGGCTCAGGTGGTTGTTGTGGGGGAGAGGTTTGGGGTTAGAATAACGGAGGTTAAGGATTATGCCAAAGGTATTAGTAGTTGATGACTCTGCTACGATTCGAAGAATAGTCAAAAACACCTTAGAACGTATAGGGTATACAGATGTAGTTGAGGCAGAAAATGGTATTGATGCACTTACCAAGCTTAAAGAAGGGGATATCTCTCTTGTCTTGACAGATTGGAATATGCCGGAGATGGATGGGATTACTTTGGTGAAATCAATAAGAGCCTCTGATAAGTTTGGTACAGTGCCTGTTATAATGGTGACTACAGAGGCAGAAAAAAATGAGGTCATGGAGGCTTTGCAGTTAGGAGTGAATGATTATATAGTTAAGCCATTTACGCCAGACATATTAAAAGAGAAGATAGAGAAGGTAATGAATGGTTAGACGGATTGTTTTGTTTTTCTTTCCGTTTTTATTATTTGGTGCGGGGTGTGTTCATAGGACAGATCAGTCCCTTCCTTTACCTAATCCACCTGAGGTTTCCTATACTATAGATAGGGTAGTTGTATTCCCTTTTGGGTATGATAAAACGGTCCCTGTTGAGGTAAGGGATAGAGTTTACCGTTCATTTATAAAATATCTGATAAAACGACGAAAATTATATATTGTTCATCCTGAAATAGTTAAAGAGGCCTTAGGAAATGTAGATTACTTGATTGATAAGAAGAAGGCAGAGAAATTAACAGAACAGTTAGGTGGAGATGGTTTTGTTATTGGATATTTGTCTGATTTTTCTCGTGAACCGTTAGCATTATCTATAGATGCTCAGTTGTATCCTTTAGTCAATCCAGATGTGGACTTATGTGCTGGACATCAAAGTTATCATTCGGGGAATAAATATACCATTGCTCGTATGAAACGGTATAGCAGCTTATTTGATTGGAAAAAGAGGCCTCTTGGTTGGGAGAGGGTGAAAATAAAATTAGATATTTTCTTGGATTTTGTTGCTTGGGATATAGTCCAGTGCTTCTTTTAAAGGCAATGGAAGAAGTTTGGGATTCTCATTTCCATTTTTCCTTGAGTAGAAATGGTAATCCAACGCTTGTAGAAGTTAATGGAATTTTGTGTACAGTTTCAGTTACCGAATGTCTTTCAATTCTCAATATGGACAGAGAATTTAAGGGTGATATTTATCTCTTTCTTGGAGCACATCCTTGGTATGTGGAGGGATTGGATATAGGGAAAATAAGGGAAGTGTTAGAAAGATATCGGAATAGCATTTTTGGGCTTGGAGAAATAGGGTTGGATAAAAGGCGAGGTCCGAATATAAAAGAACAATTGG
>JAMOPD010000270.1 GCA_027064745.1 Thermococcaceae archaeon | reverse complement strand
GGCAATTCTATTTGCTAATGTAACTGCTTCCTTCCATGTAAGACGATACTTTGAATCAACCAATGCCTCTTTGTCAGGATATTTCTGGGCATTTCTAGCCCAAAAACCGTATAGTGTCTCATCTGTCCAATATCCTTTAGATTTAAACTCATCAGCCATCTCATCTGTATACCTAATTACCCTCATAACCACCTCCTATATAAATTTTTTAATCAAAGGGGGGTGAACGTTTTATAAAATGTTCACCCCTTTTTACCTTAAATTTACATTATAATTTCACTGGGATTCCAAGCTCATCCCATCTTGCCCTTACCTTCTTCTCTACTTCTGGATCCAAAGTAATTGGTATTGGCTTCTCCTTCCATTCATAAGGTATTGTAGCATCTATAAGCAATCTCCCTGTAATGTCTCTTTGATCTACTGGCAAAGATGGATCTAATGGAGTAGATCTCCCTCTCTTTATAATCTCACATCTGTTCGGCTGTGCCCTAAAAGCAACAGCATAAAGCACCCTTGGAAGATCCCATGCATCTATATCATCATCCACTACTATTACTGTCTTCAATCCATAAGCTCCCATCTCACAAGATATGGCTGCTGTTAATACCTGATTTGCATGTCCTGGATACATCGTCTTCACTGAAATAATCGCTATAAATCTCCCAGCTCCCTCTGGTGGACAATACACTGATTTGATACCTGGTATCCTCATCTCATTCACAAGCTGTTGCCATAAAGTCGCTCCATAGGTGAGTCCCATAACCATATGAGTGTCTGTTACTGCTCTTCCAACGGTGGTTGAATGGAAAATAGGATTGTTTCTATATGTTACACACTTTACATCAATGTAATTTCTTGGATGAGTACCAACTCCAGAATAATATCCAGTATATTCTCCAAATGGTCCTTCTTCCATAAATTTGTTAGGATCAACCTCTCCTTCTACCACTATCTCTGCTGTTGCTGGAACTGGAAGATCACAGGTCTCACACTTCACAACCTCTATTGGCTCTCCAATAATCCCTCCTGCAATGTCATATTCACATATTCCTGCTGAAACCCTCGAAGCCCCCATCAAAAACATCAATGGATCTCCTCCAATTACAACAGCAACAGGCATGGGCTTACCCATCGCTTGATACTTCTTGAGCATAATATCCGCATGCTTACCTTTTATAAACTGTGTCCCAAGCTTGTTCTTACCCAAAAGTTGAAGCCTGTATGTCCCTAAGTTCACCCATCCTGTATCAGGATCTTTTGTCACTACAAAATGGGCTGTACCAAAATACCTCCCTCCATCTCTCGGATAAAACTTTGGAACTGGAAATTTTGTAAGATCAACTTCATCCCCTTCCATCTTGTTTTCCTTACATGGACCTGTATCTACCCACTTGGGTGGAATAAGTTTTTCTGGCTTTGTCCTCTCAACCCATATCCTCATCAAATCTACAAGAGAGGATTCAAGTGGTGCCCTCATTGCAATGGCTAATCTCTGAGTAGTTGTATATGCACTGGTGAGAACAGGAGAGTCATATCCCTTAACATTTTCAAACAAAAGTGCAGGACCACCCTTCTCTTCGTTCAACTTCGCAATATGTGACAATTCAAGATTCCAATCAACCTCTGCCTTTACTCTCGCAAGCTGACCTTTCTCCTCAACAACCTTAATAAAATCCCTTAAATCCTTCATCTTCTCCATAAATACCTCCTTTTTTCATTTTAGAGGAAACAAAAAAACAGGCTAAAACTAGACCTTACCAAAGACTTGTTGTTTCTCTTGTTTAAAATAGTCCAAAACAAAATCCAGCTTAAATTTCTTTAATGTCTGCTCTGTAGGCACTCCGTTTTCATCCCATCCCCTGTATTTATAATACTCATCCAAAAGTTTCT
>JAMOPD010000269.1 GCA_027064745.1 Thermococcaceae archaeon | reverse complement strand
CTTCTTAAACTCTTTGAACTTCTCTTTTGGAAGAATTATTTCCATCAGGTTCACCTTTTTCTTTTCATCTCAGTCTTCCTGTCATAACATAAGATGTAGAATGCTAATAAGCTCTTCCACTTTCCATAGGGCTCTATAATCTTTCTCACATCCTTCTCTTTTACTTCTTTAGTTCTCTTTCCAAAAATTTTGGCAATCCCTCTTCTCAAGCCCAGATCTCCAGCTGGATAAACATTCTTTCTGAGTCCATACAGTAGGAAAAGCTCAGCGCTCCACTTTCCAATTCCTCGAAACTTTGTAAGATACTTTATTGCTTCTTGCTCTGTCAAATGTTCAAGGCTTAAATTAAGCTTTCCCCTCAGGTAAAGCTCAGAAAGTTCTTTGATGTATTCTGCTCTGTATCCGAGTTTCGCTTTCTTTAGCTCTTCAACACTCAGCTTTGCTATATTTTCTGGCTTTGGAAAAACATACAAGCTTCCAATTTTCTTACCGGCTAACTCGACCAAGTTCCTAATAGTTCTCATGGCAAATTCAAAGCTAACTTGTTGTTGAGCTATTGTCTCAACCAGAGCTTGATACTTATATGGAGCAGCTGGAATTGTTAATCCATAAAACTCCTCAATGAGAAATGAAAACTTTGAATCCTGAATTTCACCATAAAATTTCTCCAAGTCAGTGTCAAGCCCAAGAATGAACCTAATTTTCTCTTTTGCATCTTTCTTTTCTTTCGATGTGAGATAATATGGCAAATAAAAGTTCTCTCCATCAAAACCAACCATGCCATAATCTAAAGCCTGCCAGAATACTTCCCTCTCATATTTCCAAGTTTTGTTCTTTATCATCTCGTGGGTTACTTTTTTGAGGTCTATCATTTCAACCATTGATCAAGTTTGACTGGATTTTCCTTTATATCCTTTAGGGTAGATACATAAAGGTGTTTTCCATCTTGAGAACGCTTGATTTCCAATTCACCCACTTCCTCCAAGAACAGCATAATCTCTTTGATTTCTCTGTCTTTTATTCCAAACTGTTTCCTTAGGAATTCCCAAAATGGTTCTTTATTCGAGTACTTTGCCGCACTTCGTACAACCTTCCATGCGATTTTAATTTTTTCATTCCCTCTAACAACCCTAAACTTCTTGATTTCTTCTCTCATAATCCATCAGTAAAAAATCTCGCTCTTTCTTTATTAGTTTTTTCGAGATTTTGGCCTAAATTTCAACATGAATCTAAACGTTAATTAGAGAATCTGAGAGAAAACTTTAATTAGGTCGAAGAAACAAATTTTATACAAGGTGGTGATAAATGCGAAAAGTTTTACTGGTCATAGCATTCCTTATCCTTCTCACACCTGGATTTGCCCAAGCTAAGACAGTTTATGTGGCTCAGATTAAGGGTCAAATAACCTCATATACCTATGACCAGTTTGATAGATACATAAGTGAGGCAGAAAAAGCCAATGCAAATGCTGTAATCATTGAGCTTGACACACCTGGAGGAAGAGGAGATGCCATGCAGAATATAATACAGAGAATTCAAACTGCAAGAGTTCCGGTAATAATCTATGTTTATCCATCTGGAGCCATGGCAGCCTCTGCTGGAACCTACATAGCATTGGGATCTCACTTAATAGCAATGGCACCGGGGACAGGTATTGGGGCCTGTAGACCAATCCTCGGTTATTCTCAAAACGGAAGCATAATTGAGGCACCGGCTAAGATAACAAATTTTTATGTAGCCTATATCAAGAGTTTAGCAGAGGCAAGTGGAAGAAATGCAACAATTGTTGAAAAATTCATAACCGAGGATTTAAGTTTAACACCTGAGGAAGCATTAAAATATCATGTCATCGAGGTCATAGCGCATGATCTGAATGATCTCCTTAACAAAGC
>JAMOPD010000268.1 GCA_027064745.1 Thermococcaceae archaeon | reverse complement strand
TTCTTCGCATTTATGTTCAGGATGAAGTTATATCAACCCTTGAGAAAAACATAGACGAGATCACTCGGGAGGAAGAAAGGGGGGGGATTGCGGCGCACATATACTTTGCAGCAGGGGCATTTATCGTGGTTTATTTCTTTTCGAAGGATATAGCAATCGGGGCTATTGCAGTTGCTACAGTGGGGGATGCTATGGCGGCGATAATAGGCAAGACCTTCGGGAGGCACCGTTTTGCAAATGGCAAGAGTGTTGAGGGGAGTCTAGCCTACTTCTTCTCTGCCCTTGCTATCCTGCTCTTATTGATGAATTTTCCACATGCTATTGTAGGAGCAATTGCGGGAATGGTTGCTGAGTTTTATGATTTTCCTCCAGATGATAACTTCTCCAATCAGCTGGCGATAGCGGTTACATTATACCTCTCCAAGATGATCGTATAAAAATGGTAAAAGAAGGAAATCATTTAATCATTACTTTCACAAAGTTGCTCAGCGTGTCGGTGTCCTTCCATTCATCCGTGCTGTCATGAACTGCCTTGTCGTCCGGAACTGTAACAACGGCTGAGGTGTTGTCCCCTCCGGCTATCCATGCTATAACCTTCACTTCCTTAGGCCTTCCGTCTATGGCTTCCCATGGGATTCCAATCTCTACAGTCTGCAGGCCTGAGGTCCCTCCGAAGTATGCTGCCTTGAATCCCTTGAACTGCTTGTTCCAGTCGTACGTCCACTTTCCATCCTCGTATTTGACCAGCTGCATTCCTGTGTCCTTGCCGAAGTTGTACTCAAGCCTCTTTGTTCCGCTGTTCCACCAGCCGTAGATTTCGTAGTCCACTCCCTCAGTGAAACCTATCAGCTTGCCCCATGCATCTCTGCCAGTAGTGTAACCACCGTCCTTGACATCCAGCGCAATTCCGTAGCTCAGATCCCAGTTCTCGCTGTTGTTTGCCTCAAGTGCTATATAGAGGTAGTTCTCGTCATAGTCCACTCCAAGCATAGCGAGATTGGCACCTGCATAGTTCAAGTTCTTCTCTTTGATCATGACTTTGGCATTCTGCCAGTCAGCAAGAGCGCCATCAATGGTTATCTCTGATGGAAGCTCTGATCCAGTTCCATTCGGTGTTGCATAGGTTGTTATCCAGTCAAGGTCGTTCCATTCATTTGCCTGGTCATTTATGCTCCTGTCGTATGGCAGGCAGTCAACAGCTGATGTTCCCGGATCTGCTCCTGTAACAAATGCGCTCACCTTTGCATTCTCTGGATCTGGAATTAGAGACAGCGGAATCTGGAATATGAGCCTCTTTATTCCGCCAGAACCTTTTGTATATGAAACTTTGATTCCAGCTTCACTGGGTTTGCTGTACTTCCATTCTCCGGAATTCCATTCCGCAAAGCTCGTGGCGGCAATACTGTTATCTTCAGAACTCCAATAGATATATATCTCATAATCTGCTTTGAATGAGAACCAGAGATTTCTTCCCCAGGCATCTGATGTTCCGTTGTAGCCGCCGTCCTTTGCATCGATGGCAATTCCATAGGCAACATCCCAGTTTTCAGTGTTACCTGTATCAACAACCACATAGTAGTATTTATCATCAGAGCCGAGGTAGAGAGCTGTCAGATTTGCACCTGCTTCTCCATGCTGCATATCTTCTGCAACTTTGGTAACTTTATTCATAACTCCCTCTGCTTCGAGCTTTTTGAGCAATTCTGATATTTCTTTTTGAATGCCTTTAATCTTGTAATAAGCTGAGGCTACAATGAAAGCTCCTCTGGGTGAGGGGTTGTTTCCTTGGAGGAGGGTGAATCCCTTTTTGAACAATCTATAGTTTTCTTTGAGCTTCTTCTCTAACAGATTTATCTGATTCATGGATTCGTTTGTAGTTGCCATGCCTTTTGCCATTTCAAGTGCATTTACACTCCACTCGTATCTTTTCATGTATAAGCCAGGCCAGATATACATTCCTGCAGTCATTAGATTCTGTCTTCTGATCTCGATTTCCCCGACGTAGAGCTTGTAGGATGCTGTTATGTTTTTGCCTTCATACTCAACTATAGCTTTTAGATGGTGAGTTCCAGTTTTCTGCTCGTTGTATTCATATATATAGTTCAGGTTTATCTTGCCCTTAGCTGGAACAGTGACTGTCCAGTTTTTAACCTTTATATCGTTGTCGTAGAGGGTTACATTGACACTGTCGGCGGTGCCATCACCTATGTTAGAAATGCTGATTGTTATATTTGCTGGTTGGTTTGGTTCAACATCATTGATACTAGATGTGAGATTCAATGTTAAGATTGGCCTTGGAATAATGAACTCTCCTGTCCACTCGTTGGGATTCCCATCTACAGATATTGGAGAATGAGACATAATCTGTTCTGTGGGAACATCTATGTAGTAGTTGAGAACACCATCAGCTTTTTCCTCATCGCTTGATTTGTCACTGACAAAGTCAAATGCTTCTCCCCATACTCCGCCGTTTCCATCTCCATCAGCCCAGCCGGGAGCTGTCATAACTGCGATTTTCAGATTCTGAGGAAGGTTTCCTCCGAACATCGATAGGGGCAGAGCTATCTCTATTGCATTGTTGCTGATATTAACGCTCATTTCAGCTCCGGGTATTGCAAGCTGCTGCCAGTTGCTGTTGACTATGTAAAAGATTTTCCCCCAGTCCCCTGGATTGGTCAAGTTAACCGTAGCTGCTGTACTGTGGTATGTAGGGTCTGCGAGATTGACGACCACCTGATAATCCCAAGCTATAGATGTTTGAAGCCCTGGATTTCCTGCTAACCAATTGTTTCCACCGTCTTTATAGTCTATTGCTATATCCAGAAATGTTGCACCATTGTAACCGAGCTGGATGTTGCTCATGTCATTGAAAGTCACGAGGAAATATAGATTCTGGTCATCGCTGGTTACTCTAAACTCCTTTATATCAAAATGTGTTGATGTCCCTCCTTCCTCATGTAGCCACTGATCCTGCTCATGACCCTGATCATTTAGCGCATCTTTCCATAGGAGTTCATTCGAATTTATAACCCACATGTTGGTGACTTCCGCACTACTTGCAAGCTTTATCGTAGGTGCTACCGTTCTGCCTACCCGTTAATTGTGTGTAGTGTGTTAATTTTGTAATGGGTAGGCTTCCCTCCTCCCGTCTTCATTGGAGGGCTTTCGGGGGGAACGGTTACTCCCCACATCTTCAGGGCTTTCAAGCGAATATTCCAACTCCCAACAACATCTCTGTCGGCTTCAAAACCACAGTTTGAACACTTCAAAACCCTATGCCCATTCGGGCTTAATTTTCCCCCACATATCGGGCACAGGGAGGAAGTAAAGGCCGGATTCACGAAAACAACCCTAACACTCTTCAGTTTAGCCTTATACTTAATAATTGATTGAAGTTTGTGAAAACTCCAGCGGTGGAGCCTTCCATTCATCTCAGCGGAATATCTAATTGACTCCCGGATTTCCGTTAAATCCTCTAAGGCAATTCCACCATAACGCTTTGCAAATTCAACGATTACATTAGCAATCTTGTGGTAAAGGTCGTTAAGCCTATTCCTCTCACGCTCTCCGTATTTTTGCAGTAACTCTTCCCTCTTCTTCCCCGCTCTAATCTTCTTTTGAATCTTTCTTCTTTTTACGAAATAACCCGTCCTAATTTCCCTTTCGTGGGTTATTATTTGAACAAACTCCCCATTAGGGAGTGCTAAGGTTACATTATTCTCATTCAAATCCACGCCAACAAAAGCCTTTGGCTCTCTTATTTCAACCTCTTTTGAAAAGACCACGTTAATAAAAACTCCCTTAGGCGTTTTAACTAACCACGCCTGCCCAACCTTCCAACCCTTGAATTTCTTATAATATTTGGCTGGATAGAACTCTAAAGCAATCCTCCCGTTTGGAGTGGAGAACTTCACTACTCCCTTTTCAAGGTTGAGTTTAAACAAGTGGTCGTCCAGCATTATGACACCTTTCTTGAAAACAGGCTTTCCATTGGCTTTACCCTTCCGTTTCCTCTTCCTGTAGCTCTTGTAAACTGCGGTAGCCATCTGGCAAGCCGTGTAAATGTAGTGGCTCGGTAGTTCTGGGTATCCCTCACGTAGGCTTTTGTAGGTTTCTTTTTTGAGCCTGTAGAAGCTGGTTATGTTGTTCTCGTGAGTGTATGAGATTAGAAAATTCACTATTTCACGGTAAACAGAAAAGAGGTAATCTAATCCTTTAGGAGTTTCCTTGAGTTTAAATTTTGCAGTGAGTTTAATCGTCTCTGAGGGCATTCTTTATCGCCTCAACGAGGCGTTTTTTCTTTTGTGAGCGCATCCCATAAAGCTTTCCAGCAAATGAAGTTACGATGGCTAACAAGTCCTCAACGAGTTCTTTTTCTGACTCGTCGTCGAAGATTACTTCAATTTCAACGCCGTGGGAGTTGAAGTATTGTTCGAGGTATTTGAATCCAAAGCGTGTGAGCCTATCCCTGTAAGTTATGACGACTTTCCCAACTTCTCCACCCTCAACCAATTTAAAGAGTTGTTTTAATCCCCTTCTGTTCTCATTCAAGCCTGATGAAACGTCTGTAAGAATTTTCACAACTTGATAACCCTTGGAGGAGCAGTAGTTTTTAAGATATTCAACCTGTCTCTCCAAGTCTTCCTTCTGGTCTCGGCTTGAAACTCTGGCATAAATGACGACTTTATCAAGAGTTTTGCCTTCAAGTAGTCTTTTGATTTCACTTTCGGGGATACGGTATTCTCTTCCAACACGATACGCTTTAATCTCACCAGATTTAATCTTTCTAATTAGTGTTGGCTTGCTGATACCCAAGAGTTGTGATGCCTTACCTGTTCGATAGAGCCTCATACAACACTCCTCCAAAATAAATTATGAAATGAAGATATTTAAACTTTACGCTTTTAACTATTTATGAAACAGCCCAAAAATCATTATGGCAATTAGAAATAACACTATGCTCTTCTTCATTTTTATTCACCTCGGGTGATACTTATTCACCCTTGTTGATATATGTGCATAAAATATTTATATACCTTTTTGAATATCACTCATAGTGATAATATCGATGGAGGTGTCTTAATGGTGAATTTCATCTTTGGCATTCATAATCATCAGCCGTTGGGAAACTTTGGATGGGTATTTGAAGGTGCTTATGAACGTTCATATCGTCCATTTATGGAGATTCTTGAGGAATATTCCAACATGAAGATTTCAGTTCATATAAGTGGCCCCCTCCTTGAATGGTTGAATGAAAACAAGCCAGAATATATTGACCTCCTACGCTCTCTCGTGAGAAAGGGACAGTTGGAAATTGTTGTCGCGGGGTTTTATGAACCTGTTCTGGCAGCTATACCGAAGGAGGATAGAATAGAACAGATTAAGCTTTTAAAGGAATTTGCCAAAAAGCTCGGTTATGAAGCCAGGGGAGTATGGCTAACAGAAAGGGTGTGGCAGCCCGAACTTGTAAAGAGTCTCCGTCAAGCTGGAATAGATTACGTCATTGTCGACGACTATCACTTCATGAGTGCTGGCTTAAGTAAGGAGGAACTTTTCTGGCCATATTATACGGAGGATGGAGGCGAAGTTATAGCAGTATTTCCAATAGATGAGAAGCTCCGCTATTTAATACCTTTCAGGCCTGTGGAAAAGACGGTTGAATATCTGGAGGGTCTTACGGATGATGACCCCTCAAAACTCGCCGTCTTTCATGATGACGGTGAGAAGTTTGGTGTCTGGCCCGGGACGTATGAGTGGGTCTATAAGAAAGGCTGGCTCAGGAGGTTCTTTGATGCTATAACAAGCAACGAAAAAATAAATCTAATGACCTACAGCGAGTACCTGTCAAAGTTCAAACCTAAAGGGTTGGTTTATCTGCCCATAGCTTCATACTTTGAGATGAGTGAGTGGTCTTTACCAGCTAAACAAGCAAAGCTCTTTGTTGAGTTCGTTGAAAAGCTGAAGAGCCAGGGAGACTTTGAAAGGTACCGCGTTTTCGTGCGCGGCGGCATCTGGAAGAACTTTTTCTTCAAGTATCCTGAGAGCAATTACATGCACAAGAGAATGCTCATGGTGAGCAAGCTTGTAAAGGATAAACCCGAGGCAAGGCGGTTCCTACTTAGGGCCCAGTGCAACGATGCCTACTGGCACGGGGTCTTTGGTGGTGTTTATCTCCCCCATCTCCGCAGGACTGTATGGGAGAACATCATCAAAGCCAACAGTTTCGTTTCCACTGGAAGTTTTGTCAGGGACATTGATTTTGATGGAAGAGATGAGGTTTTCTTTGAGAATGAAAACTTTTATGCTGTTTTTAAGCCCTCTTACGGCGGGGCGCTTTTTGAGTTCAGCTCCAAGAGAAGGGCTGTGAACTACAATGATGTTCTGGCGAGGAGATGGGAACACTACCATGAGGTTGGCAGTGCCACTCATGGGGAAGAATCCTCAGAAGGAGTGGCAAGCATACATGAAGTTGGGAAGCAGATACCTGACGAAATAAGGCGCGAACTGGCATATGACTGGCAGTTGAGGGCAATTCTCCAAGATCACTTTCTTAATATAGAGACAAAACTCGATGACTATCATTTGGTGCGCTATAACGAGCTTGGAGATTTCATAAACCAGCCTTACCTGTTTGAATTTGGGGAAAGTCTGAGACTGTGGCGTGATGGTTTGGTGGACTCGAAGCCAGCTAAAGTCGAGAAGGATTTCAGGCTCCTTAGGGATGGTTTTGAAGTAACCTATAGGGCTATGAGCCCAGTAAGGGTGCTCTTTGGGGTTGAGATGAATCTGGCGGTGCACAGCGTTATGGAAAGTCCGGGAGAATTCAAAGCGAAAACCATCAAGGTCAGCGATCCCTATGGCATTGGAAAAATTGAGATTGAGCTGAGTAGAGAGGCAATGATCTGGAAGTTCCCGATAAAAACCCTCTCCCAGAGCGAGGCCGGATGGGACTTCATTCAGCAGGGAGTGAGTTACACAATGCTATTCCCGACTGAAGGGGAGCTTAATTTTAGGCTTAGGTTTAAGGAGGTGTGATTCTGCCATTAAACTCCAAGGGTTTTTCCAGACCCCAGAAATTGCAGAAAGAGCATTTTTTCCCCTGAGCGGGCATACCACAGATTCTGCACTCCTTCAACTCCACCTCTTGGAGTTCGGCCTCAAAGAGCTTTTTCTTCCTCAGGAAGCCCTTGACGAAGTTGATTTTCGTTCCCGGTCTCTTCTCCTCCATCTCGTTGAGTATCGCTTTGTACTCAAGCGTTGTAGCTCCCCTCGCGTACGGGCACTCCTCCACCATGTACTTGATGCCGTTCGCGAGGGCATATGCAACGACCTCCCTCTCAGTCAGCTCGTAGAGCGGTTTTACCTTCTTAACGAATTTGCCCTCCCCAGGAAGGAGAGGCCCCTGCTTTGCCAGATACTGCGTGTTCCAGTTCATCAGATTGGCGAAAATGAAGCTCGCCTCGTCGTCGAGGTTGTGGCCTGTCGCTACCGCATTAAAGCCATTGTCATGGGCAAACTTGTTGAAGATGTAGCGCTTAGTTAATCCGCAGTAAGAACATACGGCTCTTCTTGTTTTTACCTCGCCAATGCCCTTTCCGAGGAGTTCCCTAACGCGGACTATATGGAGTGGAACTCCTAAAGCCTCGCACTGTTTTTTGGCATAGCTCTCGCTCTTCTCGGAATACTCGCCTATGCCTAGATTTATGTGGAGGCATTCTATGTTATAGCCGAGCTTCTTGAGAATGTAAGCTGTAACGGCTGAATCCTTTCCCCCGCTCACAACCACAAGAATTCTCTCATCCGGCCTGAGGAGCTTGTATCTCTCAATAGTCCTCTTAACTTTTCTCTCGAAGTACTCTTTAAAGTGCTCCTCGCAGAGGTACATCTTCGGGTAGTGGAGCTTGATGAAGGCCGGCCTCTCGCAGAACTTGCATCTCATGTGAAGGTATTATATAGCTACTGGCTTTAAAGGTTGTTTATAGTTTTTCAGGGTGCTGGTGGGATAGGTTTGGACTTTCTTAATAATTATAACCGTTAAAGGTTACCTCGACAAAATGGACTTTAGGTACTAGGCTTTGGATAAATTACCTGTTTAATATGTTCACTCAAAACTTTTAGATTCTAAAACATTTTAGATGAATTGGGGATGGTCATGAGGGTAGAGGTGGTGATGCCAAAATTAGGCCTGACTATGGAAAGCGGCACTATAATAAAGTGGGTGAAAAAAGAGGGAGATCAAGTCAAGAAGGGTGAAATAATCGCAGAGATAGAAAGTGAAAAACTTACTGGGGAGGTTGAATCTCCAGCTGATGGTGTTCTCGTCAAGATAATACACGAGGAGGGGGATGAGGTTCCCATCGGGGAACCGATAGCGTTGATTGAAACGGAGGTCTGAAGATGAGAAAATTTGGAACCATATTGCTGTTAGGGATTTTGATTTTTGGTGTGATTGGGGCTGGATGTGTAGGAAAAGGCACTACTTCTACGACGTCGGCATCAACATCGACATCTTCTTCAGCATCTTCTGCCCCGACCAAGGTATACAAAATGAGCGTCGTTGTCGGACCAAATTCTCCTTGGGGACAGGCTGCAAAAATGTGGGCAGATGAGGTAGAGAAAAGGACAAACGGCAGAGTGAAGATTCAAATATATTTCTCTGGACAGCTTTTTGCAGGAAAACAGACAAATGAGTTTGTTTTGCTCAGCCAAGGAGTTGCGGACTTTGCTGTTGGCTCGACAATAAACTGGGCTCCTCAGGTTAAAGAGCTGAACTTGTTTATATTACCCTTCTTCTTCCCAGAAGGGAAAAAGAAAGGGGACATATACAAGGCAGTTGATGCTGTGGAAAATGGAAAAGCAGGCAAAAGAATTGCAGAAATATTGGAAAGCAAAGGTGTAGTCCCATTAGCATGGGGTGAAAATGGATTTAGACAAGTAACCAACTGGAAGCATCCAATTAAAACTCCGGATGATCTTAAAGGGCTGAAGATTAGAGTAGTTGGTTCCCCAATATTCATCGACACGTTCAAGGCACTTGGTGCTGACCCAACAATGATGAACTGGGGAGATGCCATTACAGCATTCCAGCAGAAAGTAGTTGATGGGCAGGAAAATCCAGTGAATATTGTTATAATCCCCTACAAGATCTATGAGTTCCACAAATACATGACGATATGGGATTATGCAATTGACCCGCTAATATTTGCTGTAAACAAGAAGACATGGGAATCTTTTGATCCACAAACCCAGCAGATAATAAAGGAAGCGGCAATCAAAGCAGCTAAATGGGAAAAAGCTATGGCACGTATAGGTCTTGACGATGGCACCTCTCTGAAGATATTAAAGGAGAAGTACAGTTACACACCTGAAATAACAGATCCCCTCAGTTTCTTGGAAAGTAAAGGAATGGAAATAACAACTTTATCTCCAGACCAGAGGGCGGAGTTTAAAGCCAAGGTTGGCAGTGTCTACAAGACATGGGTGCCAAAGATAGGAAAAGGACTAGTAGAGGATGCAGTTTCAGATATCGAGAATGCTCTTGGGATAAAAGTCGAAGTTCCTTCATGATCTGTTTTTAATTTTTTCTTTTCAATCTAAAGGAGGTGTTTAAATTGGAGGAGAAAATCGAGGCAGAGGGATATGTCGCGGCTGTTCTACTTCTCATCATGATTCTCGTGGCATTTATAAACGTTGTTACAAGATACCTTTTCCATGCTTCTATCGCGTTTACAGAGGAAGTTGAGGTGGCATTTTTTGTATGGGTAACATTTCTGGGGATAGGTATGGCATTTAGAAGAGGTTCTCATCTGGCAATGGTCTTTGTAAGGGATAGAGTGCCCATAAGAAAACATCTCATAATATTTGGACAGATACTCAGCTTAATCCTTTTCATTGTGGTTCTTTATCTCACAGCCCGATATGTTTACCTCGACATGACAATTTATCACTCAACAACGATGGCCTTGGGAATTCCAATGTGGATATACACAATTGGAATGCCAATAATATCCATTCTGGTGATTTTTAGGATAATACAAAGCATGAAGGGGGTTATTAAAAATGCTTGATCCTTCGGTTCTTATACTCCTGCTCTTTGGTATTCTCCTCCTTGCCGGTGTTCCAAT
>JAMOPD010000267.1 GCA_027064745.1 Thermococcaceae archaeon | reverse complement strand
TGGATTCAGAATAGAAAAAGACTGTCGGGAGTTAGATGGCCCGCCAGGCGCTCTCTATCCTGACAGTATGGAAAAGTAAAACCAAACATATAAATATCCTTTGTTCTCTTATTATATTGGTGATAAGATGGATCCTCTGAGCGGCTTCTTTGGGTCGCTGATATGGTGGCTGTTCTTCCTATACCTCCTGTTGTGGCCTCAAATACAGTATAGGAGCTTGCAAGTAGCTAGGGCTAGAATTCTCCAGAGACTCTCAAGGAGAAGGGGCTCAACGGTTATAACGATGATTCACAGGCAGGAGAGTGTTGGTCTCTTTGGCATACCATTCTACAAGTTCATCAGCATGGAGGACAGTGAAGAAATCCTCAGGGCAATCCGTTCTGCTCCAAAGGATAGGCCGATTGATCTCATAATTCACACTCCTGGGGGGCTTGTTTTAGCAGCCACGCAGATAGCGAAGGCTCTCCACGATCATCCGGCTGAAACTCGTGTCATAGTACCGCATTATGCGATGAGCGGTGGTACATTGATTGCTTTAGCAGCTGACAAGATAATCATGGATCCGCACGCGGCTCTCGGCCCGGTTGACCCGCAGCTTGGCCAGTATCCTGGGCCGAGTATCGTTAGGGCAGTGGAAAGAAAAGGCGTTGATAAAGTCGACGACCAAACCCTCATCTTGGCAGATGTTGCTGAGAAGGCTATTAAGCAGTTGAGGGATTTTCTCTATGGAATTCTCAGGGATAAGTATGGGGAGAAGAAGGCCAAGGAACTGGCCCAAGTGCTCACTGAAGGCAGGTGGACGCATGATTATCCAATTACATATGAACATGCAAAGGAACTAGGTCTTCATGTTGAAACTGGAGTTCCTGAGGAGGTTTATGCACTCATGGAACTCTACAAGCAACCAATGAAACAAAGAGGAACCGTGGAGTTCATACCCTACCCTGTGAAGCAGGAGAAGACATAATTGCTGAACATTTCTTTTACTCTTTTCATCATCCCATCGTTGGAATAGGCATTGCTTGTACCAATTTTAATCATTATCAGAATCTAATTTATTCCAACAGTGCCTCATTATTCGATACTGTCAGGAGTCAGCTTGCATACTGGATTTATTATCAGCTCACAGGTTATCCTGACTGCATCACATCCTAAACCATACTTTTATAAAACGCATTTCCCTCTTTATTTCAGAGTTCTCGGGAGGGATTTTAATGCCAACCAATGTTACTGCAGAGTACCTAGCGGCAGAGGAGGAATACAGAAACGCAAAAACTATCCCAGAAAAGATAAGGGCACTTGAAAAAATGTATGCCACAGTTCCAAAGCATAAGGGAACAGAAAAGCTGAGACTCCAGATAAAGAGAAGGCTCTCAGAACTCAGGAAGGAGCTTGAGAAGCAGCAAGCCCAGAAAAAAGGAGGAGGTTATTCATTTAGCGTGAGAAAAGAAGGGGCTGCTCAAATTGTTCTAGTTGGATTTCCAAATGTTGGCAAATCTTCCCTCCTGACAAAGCTAACTAATGCAGATGTTGATATAGCAAACTATCCTTTCACGACTGTTGAGCCGATACCAGGTATGATGAATCACCATGATGTTCAGATACAACTTGTTGAGGTTCCGGGCTTAGTTGAAGGGGCAGCATTGGGAAAGGGCATGGGGACACAACTGTTAAGCGTTGTAAGAAACGCTGATGCCATAGCCATAGTTATAGACTTATCACATGACCCAATTAGACAGATGAAAGTTCTGCTTAAGGAATTTGAGAGAGCAGGAATAAAGGTCAATAAGAGAAAGCCGAAGATCGAGATAAAAAGGATGCCCTCTGGTGGGATTATTATAAACGGCCAAGAGAACATAAAAGGGGAGCTGAGCGAGATTATGAAAATGCTGAGAGAGGAGAGGATACACTCGGCGGAGATAACAGTGAAGGAGCCAGTAACCCTTGAGGACTTCTCAGATGCCCTTGACGAAAGCCTCGTCTGGAAAAGGGCTATAATCATAGCGAGTAAAGGCGATGCCCCTGGAAGCAGGGAGAATTATGAGAAGCTGATTAAAGCATACGGAGAGAAATTTAGGATAGTGCCCGTATCTGTAAAGATTGGAGCAAACCTTAATGAGGTGAAAGATGCTCTCTATGAACTGGCTGGGATAATACGGGTTTTCACAAAGAGCCCTGGAGAGGAGCCAGCTTATCCACCTATTCCAATGAAAAAAGGCTCTACTGTACTGGATGTTGCGAAAAAAGTGCATAAAGAGTTTGCAAAGAATTTTAAATATGCAAGAGTGTGGGGCAAGAGCGTTAAGTTTCCCGGGCAGAGGGTCGGCGCTGACCACATCCTTGAGGATGGGGATATAGTGGAGATACATATTAGGTAGTTTTTGGCTTACTTTTGCCATATCATGGCTAGGTACAGAGACTAGCCTTTAGATAGTTAAAAATCCACACTTTCATTTTCCCAGCGAGTACTTAGAATCAGGAACTGTTAGGGCGCTCTGTTATTTACCTCCGTTGGAGTTGCTCCGAGTGGAAAGCCTATAACCGTGGCAACCTTTATGTCCGATCCCTTCTCGCTCAGGTAGTCCTTGGCGAGCTTGACCTTTTTTCTTTTGAAAGCCTCGCCCTTTAGGGCGGGGTACAGTCAATTGCCCAACGGGTTCTAAACCCTCGAAACCCCTTTAAACTCTTGCAGTGTAATGAGGCCTCGGAGAGGTCACATCCAGATGCTCCTCAAAGGGGTTTATTGTGTCCCTTCATCATTGGAGGGAAGACGCCGTAGGCCTCTTCCCAAGGATTGCCTTTGAGCAGTTTAAAATTCTGAATGG
>JAMOPD010000266.1 GCA_027064745.1 Thermococcaceae archaeon | reverse complement strand
CTGTGATAGGGGTAACGGGCCTGCGGGCTGAACCTCATGGTGATGTGCCTGCAAACCTCCCCACCATTGGAACCCTCACAAAGGGGAGGAGGTCAGCTACACCAAGATCCCTTACACTTTCTTCCATTTTTCTCAACAAAACTATCAAGGCTGAATTCCTTCCCATCTAGGCTGTCCATTATGAGCATTTCCCCATCCTTCTCAAAAATCCAGAACACCTTATACGCTCGCTCATGCCTCACCACCTCAATCCGTGGAAGCCACCAAGAAACAATACGAGAGTTCCCCCATGTTATAGCACTCTCAAAGGCTTTTATTCTTGCGTCTTCATAATCAACGAGAGGCTTCATTATTTGCTTCTCATCCACATCCCATTCATATAGCTCTATAAACCTATCTCCCCTTTCAGCCCCAAATCTATAGAGGTCAACGTAGGCAAAATAATCAAGAACTTTATCCGGCCTACCCAGTCTCTTATAAAAGAGTTTTAAATGGAATATCCAGTAAGGATAAAGAACATACTTTTCTGAAAACTCAGGTTTAAATATTGGCCTCATAACTTTAACTTTCATCTATCGTCCTCGAATTCCAGTTAATATCTAGAATTATAAGGATTGCGCATGAATCGGGATACATTTTAGTTCAGAAATGGTATGGTGTTATCCTACCAGTGCGTATATTTTTCGCCAATAACTTTATATTGGCCAAGAAACATAATGTAGATTGCTGTGCTTCAATCAGCTTAACTGTATGGAGGTGTTACAAAATGGGCCTTAGTGGTGCAGCTTGGGCAACCCTGTTGGTTCCAACATTTTTGGCGATAGTAACCATGCTTCTTTATGGTTTTTGGGACAGGATAACGGGCAAGGAGTATTATGTCGATGAAGAAATTCTGGCCTACGACGAAGACCTGATGACAACCCTTAAGGAGGAGGGTAAGCTATGAACCTGGGAGTACTCTTTGGATTTCTGGTGTATCTAGTCCTCCTCGCGTATATTGGCTGGTGGGCAAACAGATACACCAAGACAGAAGAGCAGTATTTTGTCGGTGGAAGGAGGGTTCATGTTCTGGCCGCTACCTTGAGCGATAAGGCCAGCGACTTCTCCGGCTGGCTCATGCTGGGTTATCCAGGCAGTGCTTTTAAAGCCGGACTTGGAGCTTTCTGGGCTGCAATAGGTTGTCTCTTCGGAACGCTCGCGGACTACGTTCTCATAGGTCCGAGGCTCAGAATCTATGCAGGTAAGTTCAGGGCAATAACCGTTCCGGATTATCTAGAAGCCAGACTCAAAGATGATACCAAACTGATAAGAATCCTGAGTGCTATCATAATCATAATCTTTATGACAGCCTATGTTGCGGCACAGTTTACAGCCGGCGGAAAAACCTTTGCTGAAGGCTTTGGGATCAGCGACAATGCCGGAATAATCCTGACAGTCATCATACTGACGACCTATGTTATCACCGGTGGATTCTTTGCCGTTGTCTGGACAGATGTCGTTCAAGCTGGCTTCATGCTCCTTACTCTCCTCATAGTCCCGTTCCTTGCCCTTTCAAGGGTTGGTGGGCTTGAGAAAGCAACTCAGATAATAGGAAGTGCAGACCCGGCCAAATTGCATCCCTTTGGTGGGGCAACTGGACTAGCGGCAATAATTTTCGCCATTGGTTATGCCTCGTGGATTGTTGGTTATCTCGGTCAGCCACATATAGTCACCCGTTATATGAGTGTTGAAGACCCAAGAAAACTTAGAAGACCTGGTATCTTTATAAGCGGAACTTGGACAATACTCGTTCTGTGGGGTGCATTCTTCGCAGGATTCCTCGGCTTTGCAATGTATCATGCAGGAATGTTAAAGGTAAGTGACCCAGAGAAAGTCATTCCTGCAATGGCAGTTGAATTAATGCCAAGCTGGCTGGCAGGATTTGTCATCGCGGGTATAATCTCAGCCGTCATGAGTACAGCAGATTCACAGTTGCTCGTTGCATCATCTGCCATTGCAAGAGATTTCTATCACAAAGTTCTAGGGAAGGAGTTAGGTAAAAAGCAAATGGTCAATATCTCAAGAATTGTCGTTGCTGGCGTTGCCATTGTAGCCCTATGGTTTGCCATAAGCGGACCAAAGGTCATCTATCAGATGGTCGCAACTGCATGGGGTGGACTGGCTGTTGGATTTGGTCCAATTCTAACGCTAAGCCTATGGTGGAAGAAAGTTACTAAGGAAGGCGGTATTGTTGGAATGGCTTACGGTCTTATCTCAGAGGTACTGCTGGAGGCCAAAATATACGGATGGGCGTTTAATCCAAAGGCTTCTGGAATCTTTGGAACAATAGGTGGATGGTTTAACGGTGTTCCAGTATTCTTCATAAACTTCTTTGTTACATTGATCATAATAATAATCGTCAGTCTATTAACCAAACCCCCAGAGGAAGTTGTGAAGCTCCACGAAGAGATATTCAAAAAAGTCCCAGTTGAAAACTTGGGAGGAAAAACATTGACAGAAACCAGAGCTAAGAGCCAGGTTGAGAACGTTGCTGACTTCATCATCTCCGCTGGCTTAGTGTGAGCCATTTTTGATTTTATCTTATTTTATCTTTAATCTCTTTTTACCATCCATGTAAGGCCTAATTAGTATTTCCACAGGCGTCTTTAAGTCCGACAGTTTTAACTTTATGCTATGTGCTGAGTTTAAATTTTGAGCTTTTCTTTTAGTGTCACATATCAAACCAAAGGTTCAAAACATAATTTTGACAACCTAATGTTTATAAGCCTATTTTCCACTAATTTTTCGTAAAAGGGGTGGTATGATGAGACCGCTCGATCTTACCGAAAAGGATCCTTCTAAGAAAGTAACGATTTATTTTGAAGGCAAACCCTATGAGGCCTATGAAGGAGAAAAAATAGCGGTAGCCCTCCTTGCCAACGGCATCTACTGGCTCACCACAAGTACAGAGGGAAGAAAGAGGGGAGCATTTTACTTTGGACCCCTACCAATTGTGATAAATGGCATTAAAAACATGGACGGGCGAAAGGTTCCTGTTAGGGCTAACATGAGGATTGAAAGACAGAACTATGGGGAATTTCAGGAAGAAGTCAAGATAGACGAGAAAAAGCCTGTTTTAAGGTATGTTGTTGATGTCGCAATTATAGGTGCCGGCCCTGCAGGATTGGGAGCTCTCCTTGAGGTACAGGAACATTTAACAGTTGCGCTAATTGAAGAAAAAAGTTGGCTTGGTGGAGACCTTTGGCTTAAGAGGGTTAAGCAGAAGGGGTTTGATGATGAACCCCAAGAGGTCATTAAAGCCATGAGAGATAGATTCAATCAGAATGTGCGGGTTTTTCTGAAGACAGCCGCCATCGGAATTTTTGATGAAGGAGAATACTTCCTGATTCCAGCGATTAGGAGAAATCAGCTGATAGAAATCCTCTCAAAGCGCGTGGTTCTGGCAACAGGGGCCGTTGATAACATTCTCCTATTTGAAAACAATGACATGCCAAGCGTTTTCAGGAGGGCATTTGCCCTTGAGGTCATGAACATCTGGGGTGTTGCTCCCGGCCGAAAGGTGGCTGTTGTAGGAAGTAAGCCAGAGGAGATAACAGCTGAACTAGAACGCTGGGGTATAGATTACGTTATTGTTCCAAACCCAAAAAGGGTTGAGGGAAGGGAGAGCGTTGAGAGGCTTATAGACATGAACGGCAATGTCCATGACGTTGATGCTGTAATAGTGGCAGATGGCAGAAGGCCGGATATAAACCCTGTAACCCAAGCAGGAGGAAAGCTGCGTTTCAGAAGAGGCTATTACATGCCAATTCTCGACATGAACCACAGGATACGTGACGGCATCTATGCAGCCGGAAGTGCCGTTAGTATAAAACCTCACTACGCCAATTATCTTGAAGGAAAGCTTGTTGGTTCCCATATTCTGAAGGAGTTCGGCTTTGAGACTGAACCCTGCATTTATGAAGAAAAACTCAGAGAATACGAACCCGAGACAGTTCCGCTACACAGGATTGAGTATGATTCAATGAATCTTGAAGACGTGCAGATATGCGGTTGTGATGTTTCGCTGAAGAAAGTGTATGATGTCGTAGAAAGCGGGATAACAGACCTTCAGATAATCAAGCGTTTGACTCATCTTGCCATGGGCTTCTGTCAGGGCAGATTTTGTTTATTCAACGGAGCCTTGCTAGTTTCCCAAAGAACAGGAATTGACATGACCCGAATAGACTTGCCAGTGGCACGGCCGCCGATTAAGAATGTGCGCATGAAGGTTGTTGCAAGGAGGGATTGAGATGGCTGATATCCTCATCATCGGTGGGGGGATAATTGGAGTTACTCTTGCCCATGAACTTGTGAGGAGGGGTGAAGATGTAACTCTTCTAGAAAAACGCTTTATTGGCTCGGGTTCTACTTTCCGTTGCGGAACAGGAATAAGGCAGCAGTTCAACGATGAAGCTAATGTACAGCTCATGAAGCGCTCGGTGGAACTTTGGAAAAAGTATTCTGAGGAGTACGGCTTCTCTTTTCAGCAGACAGGTTATCTTTTCCTGCTCTATGACGATGATGAAGTTACAGAGTTTAAGAAAAATATAGCCATCCAGAACAAATTTGGAGTTCCGACAAGGCTGATTACTCCCGAAGAGGCCAAAGAGATAGTGCCTCTTTTGGACATAAGTGAGGTAGTTGCTGCATCATGGAATCCAACTGATGGTAAAGCGGATCCATTTCATTCAACAGCTGCTTTTGCACTTCATGCAAAGGAAATGGGAGCAAAATTCTACGAGCGCACAGAAGTTAAAGACATTATTATTAAAAATGGGGAGATTAAGGGAGTAAAAACCAACCGAGGAGTTTTCAAAACAGGAATAGTGGTAAATGCGACAAATGCTTGGGCTAAACTCATCAACGCGATGGCTGAAGTTCCAGTTAGGATTCCAATAGAACCATATAAGCATCAGGCTGTAATAACCCAGCCGATAAAAGCAGGTTCAATAAACCCAATGGTGATTTCCTTTAAGTACGGGCATGCATATCTAACCCAGACTGCCCACGGAGGAGTTGTTGGAGGGGTAGGTTACGAGGAAGGCCCAATCTATGACCTCAATCCAAGCTATGCGTTCCTGAAGGAAGTGAGCTACTACTTTACCAAGATCATCCCTGCCCTTGGAGAGCTTCTGATACTGAGGACATGGGCTGGCTACTATGCAGAAACTCCGGATGGGAATGCAGCCATAGGAAGGATAAATGAGATAGATGAATTTTACATTGCCGCGGGCTTCAGCGGTCACGGCTTCATGATGGCTCCGGCAGTTGCTGAGATGATGGCAGACCTAATAATCAAAGGCAGAACCGCTTTGCCTGCTTGGTGGTTTGATCCCTACCGCTTTGAGCGCGGGGAGTTTAGAACGACGGCAATTCAGATGGGGTAGCCAGTATTTTCTTTCTTCTTATTAGGATATGTGTAGAGAAACATCCTTCGAAGAGCAGTTCTTTCTGAACTTCATCAAAAGCAGAAAAAGAAAGGTGAAGGAAGAGCTCAGAACTCGTCAAGACCAAGCTCCTTAATCTTCTCCTCGGTAATCTGACCTTCCTCTGTCCATCCTCTGAGCTTGTAGTACCTCGGAAGCATTTCTTTAAGTCTGACAACGTAGCCTTTGTTCGGTCCGTTCCTGACTGGCTCTTCTAGCAATCTCTTTGGCAGAGTGTCCTCTTTAAGCGGGTCTAAGCCAGCTTTAATGTTGAACAACCTTTCAGCGTTCCAGATTCTCTCACCGATCTTGAGGTAATCTTCAGTGGTTAAGTCCCAGCCAAGGGCAGCATTGAGCATATCTCTGTAGTCGTCTGCACCGAGACCAAATGTCGTGAAGACACAGAGCCCAGCAGCGTCAATTAATGCAGTCAGATCCTGGAAGACTATGACCATCTTGATCTTTTCATCACTGATATCATGCGGATCCATCTTATATGGATAACCGAGAATCTCCGGGCTGATCATATATTGCTTGATGTGGCAGCCACCTCTGTTGTTGGTGGCATAACCGAGGCCATGCCCTTCTGCACCTCTCGGATCATAAGCTGGCAACTCCTGCTTCTTGACACCCATGAAGTATTCAACACCGTTGAATTTCTCAGCTAGGCGATAACCACCTTCTGCCAGAATGTCTCCAAAGCCTTTTCTGTAGGCCATTTTCTCGATGTAATAGTGGAGCACTTCAGTGTTGCCCCATCTGAAGGGTGGAGCATCCTCCCCCACATCTTCCGGCTTGAGCAGGCCTTTCTCCCAGAGCTCCATAGCAGTTGCTAAGGTTCCACCCAGTGAAATCGTATCGAAGCCGTACTCATCAGCTAGGTGGTTTGCCTCTATAATGCTGGCAAGGTCGTTTATGCCAAGGTGTGCTCCAAGAGCCCAAGTGCTCTCATACTCTGGCCCTTCAGTGACTCCGAGTGTGGGAAGCTTGTTAACTCTACCACAGCCAATCGGACATGCATAGCAGGGCTTATTTCTCACGAGATACTTGGCACTCATGGCTTCACCACTCTGCTCTTCAGCGTATTCAAACTGGCTGTCTTGGAAGTTCCTTGTTGGATATAATCCATTTTGATTTATTATATTAACAAGAATTGCAGTACCATAGTTTGGCAGCCCGCCCCCAGCAACAGGATCATTCTTAAGTTTTGTTATCTTCTCTTTGACTACACTGGTGAATCTGACCCTGTCAGCTACTTCGACCCTCTTGTGGCCTCTAACGACAATAGCTTTGAGTTTTTTGCTTCCCATGACGGCACCAACACCGCCTCTAGCCGCTGCCCTGTGCTCATCATTCATAACAGCGGCTATTCTTGAAAGGTTTTCTCCAGCTGGGCCAATTGAAGCAATGTGGACTTTCTTATCCTCAACTTCCTCCTTGAGCTTTTCTTCGGTTTCACTTACAACTTTTCCCCACAGGTGGCTTGCATCCCTTAGTTCCACTTGGTCATCATTGATGTATAGATAAACAGGATGCTCCGCCTGACCTTCCACAATAATGGCATCCCAACCAGCAAACTTCAGCTCTGCACCAAAGAAACCACCGGAGTTAGCCATAGCTATATATCCAGTGAGGGGACTTTTGGTTATAACCATATATCTTCCGCCTGTCGGGGCAGTTGTTCCAGTTAGAGGTCCTGTGGCATATATAATCTTGTTTTCAGGGCTAAATGGATCTACTTTTGGATCAATCTCCTTTAGAAGGTAATAGATACCAAACCCTCTGGTTCCAAGCCACTTTTCTACAAACTTTTCGTTAATTTTTTCTTCGCTAATCTTACCATCTGTCAGATTCACCCTCAAAATTTTCCCTTGATACCCGAACATA
>JAMOPD010000265.1 GCA_027064745.1 Thermococcaceae archaeon | reverse complement strand
ATAACGCACAAAGCTTTATCAAACCTATAATCCTTCTTTTCTATCTTATCCAATATCCCAGCCACATCATCAGGCTCAACATCGTGCAGTATGAGTATACCTTTTCTCGGTATCTTTATGTTAACAAGCGGCTCTTTTTTACAAAAACCTATGCATCCTGTTTTTGTTAGATAAATATTTGATTTTCTAACATCTATCTCCTTCTTTAGCTCATCAAAAACTCTATCTCCTCCAGCAGAAATGCCACATGTTGCAAGACCGACGCTGATTCTTACAGCATCATCAGGCATAAGCTTTTGTAAACCAATCTTTCTAACTCTATCAAAATCTCCAGGTGCTAAAATCTTCATTATCTTTTCCATCCGTATTTTTTAAGTATTTTCGGAAGCTCACCTAAATTGACATATCCATACAGTTTCTCATCAATGCGTATGACTGGCGCCATGGAACAACACCCAAAGCACCTTGCAGTATTCAACGAAAAATGTCTATCCTCTGTTGTGAGCATAAATTTACCGTCTTCTGTTACATCACCCTCTTTTATTCCAAGAAGATATTCAAGATTCTTAAGTATCTGAGGGGCACCCTTAACATGGCATGCCGTTCCCATACAAACGCTTATTATGTGCTCACCAACAGGATTCAGATTAAAAAAAGAATAAAATGTAGCTATGCTGTATAGTTGAGATAATGGCATTTTTAATCTGTTTGCAACATATGCGAGAGACTCCTTCGATAAGTATTTTTCTTCTTCTTGTATATCTTCTAGTATTCCAAGCACCTTACCTGATGAGTCATAATATTTTTTAATTATTCCATTCAAAAGATTTTTATCCATTTATCAAACTCCAAAAAAAGGGGCTAAAAGCCCCATATTTTTACTATATACCCAAAGCCTTTCTTTTTTTCTCTATATAATCAACCATAACTTTGGCAGCCTTAACCGGGTCTGGCTCTATAAAGAATGCCCCACCAACAACATTAAAGGCACCCTTTGTAAGAATATCCACAACTTCTTTGCTTCCCATAACAGGCGGCATAACTCCAAGATGTGTATATATACCTGACGCAACAAAATAAGAACCTATAGAGACGGCTTTTTCCGTCATAGCTTCCGTTGCAGAGCCCACAAGCGGCAAATCGGATATATCAATACCCAAATCCTTTGCCATTAAATCGGCTATTACGAGCATTCTTGAGCAGTCAACACAAGAACCCATATTCAAAGCCGGAGGAATTCCCAAAGCTTCGCAGACAGATTTCAAACCTTCACCAGCGTTTTGGGCATATTCAGGCAAGAATATTCCATACTCAGCACATGCAGTCGCCCAACAACCCGTTCCTATAACAAGCACATCGTTTTTAATAAGCTCATTTACAATAGCTATGTGATTAGAGTTGTGTTTAACTTTCGGGTTATTGCAACCAACTATACCCGCTATACCTCTGATTTTTCCAGATTTTATAGCATCCTCCAAAGGTGCAAGGCTTCCGCCAAGTGCTTCAAGCGTTGCCTCAACCGAAAATCCGCCTATAGCTTCGCTTTTTCCTTTAGGTATTCTAACCTTCTCTTGTATTCTGTTTTCGAAGTTGTCTATGGCCGTTTTAACAATTTGTCTTGCTATTTCGTCTGCTTTAGATTCATCAAATTTTATGTGCAAAGCACCCGGGAATGTGGCAATCGGGCTTGTGTCGATAATTTTGGTATGATAGCAGCGGGCAACATCTACCAATGAAGGCATGATACATTGAACATCAACTATCATGGCTTCAACAGCACCTGTAACTATGGCAAGTTCCTGCTGGAGATAATTTCCTGCTATCGGTATGTTATCCCTCATTAAAAGCTCCAATCCCGTGCAACACATACCGGCAAGATTTATTCCTTTTGCTCCCTTACTTTTTG
>JAMOPD010000264.1 GCA_027064745.1 Thermococcaceae archaeon | reverse complement strand
CATCTTCATAGAACAGCTTCACTGTCATGCTCTCACCGGAGGGAAATCGAAGTAAGGAAATAAAAGGTTTGCCAGTGTTTATTGCTGTTAATGAAGAAACAGAAAAGGGAATCACATCACTTCTTCTTCCACTCGGTATAGCCGCACCTACCACAGCTCCAGCGGTCCTTGTGATTTGCCATAAAAACCCCAGGCCCGCATCTTGGGCAGTATCTATTCTTTCTAATTATCTTTCCTCCTTTAACCTCATAGAGCTTCCACTTCTGCCCCATCATTCTCCCTCCTTCTGGATGATTCCATCTCTAACGAGAACATACTCAGGCTCAATGTAAAGGAGCTTCTCCTTGTTCTCATAAGCCTTTGCATACCCCTTCGATACGTGGCTTCCAAAGTATGAGTGGATGTACTGGACAACGGTGGTTTCTGGATCGAGATCGAGCATTGCAACAAGCTTACCCTTAACGTCCTTCCTCGATGGAGTTGCCTCCCCTTCATGGATTATGTCAAAGTAAATTTCCTTCCTCCCAAGGAGCTTATTCTCCTTAATTTCGGTAACCTTAATCTCCATCGTAAATCACCTCCATTTTTCCAAGTATCTTCGCGCATCTGAGCTTACATTGAGGTGTAACCTTTATAAGCACTACCCCTTCATTGGGCTGGCCATAGATCACTAAACTTCCGATAGGGGCATAAAGCACGGCTGGAATCGCCGCTAAATCTTCCTCTCCATAGACTTTAATATACACGTTGCGCCCTCTCTGGGCGGTCTCAAATGCCTTCCTGATTGCGTTTAATAAAGCTTTCGTCACAGTCCCGGGGGGATTGTTGACCGTCATTATCACAGCATCCGCGTCTATCTTTGGATGATATTCCTCTCTCTTAGTCTTATGGTCATAGATGGCTATACTCGGCTTGAGGCCGAGCTTTAAAACATTTTCCGTGACGACATCGCCAACAGTGATTAAATAATGTGCTTTTTTCATTTTTTCAAGGGAATTTAAATACGGCTCAGGAATTTCTCCCTTAACTAATTCTCCAAGGGGTTTTTTCAACTCATCCCTCAAAGAGAGTGGAAGTTTAAAATGGAAATTCTTCATAGCTCATCTGACCCTAATTGCATACTTTCCAGGAACTTTGACGCCGAGCTTCTGGGCTATTCTTGAATTCTTTGGATCTGTTATGATGACGAGATCAAACCACTCTTCGCTTAAGTCTCTGCTTCCGCAAACAGGACATTTATCCTCAGTGGTAATGTAATGGCAATGCCTGCAGGCTCTCTCCTTCATGCTCCTTCACCTTTCTCCTTGCGCTTCTCTTTTTCGATCCAATCTGGTTTTCCGAGACCGGGCTGTCTCATCGTGAGACCAATCTTGTTTTCTCTAATAATTCTGCTCTTTACGCTGATGGCTATTATCCTTGCCCTGACCTCATCACCGAGCTTCAGTATGTGGTGTTTCTCCTTTCCAATGAATTGTTTATTCTTCTCATCAAAGACGACATAATCGTCCATGAGCTGTGAGATATGAACGAGGCCATCCATTGGGCCTATTCTGATGAATGCACCATACGGGGCAACGTCAACAACCTCTCCCTCAACAACTTCATGCATTTCAGGCTTCCAGACGAGGACATCAAAAATCGCTTCGTGGTAGGTTGCACCATCTCCCGGGACAATAACTCCATCCGTTATCTCTCTAACGTTAAGAACGGCCAGAATAACACCATCATCCCTGTCATAAACCCCCTCGTATGTCTCCCGCAGAATAATCTTTGCCGCTTCCTCAGGCTTCATTTGAAACATTCTTGGCGGGATTCTCACGACATCTTTAACTGTCAGTAGCTTATACATCACTCTACCTCCCAAAATAAATTGAAGGAGGTATCACTCCTTCTTTCTAAACTTTTCTTTGTAGAGTTCAATGGCTCTTAAAATTTCTTTCTTGGCGACTTCGGC
The DNA here is from genome assembly GCA_027064745.1 of Thermococcaceae archaeon. Lineage (GTDB taxonomy): Archaea > Methanobacteriota_B > Thermococci > Thermococcales > Thermococcaceae > Thermococcus. The sequence goes on along the minus strand of JAMOPD010000264.1, from coordinate 8,236 downwards.
GTTTTCCCAGCCCTCAACAATGACTTTTTTGCCTTGTAGGTCTTTGTAGTGCTCGAAGAAGTGAGCTATCTCATTGAGGAAAGCCTCTGGAACGTCGCTTATATCCTTCCAGTTCTTAAAGTAGGGATCCTCTACCGGGACTGCGAGGACTTTGTAATCCCTGTCTCCGCTGTCGATCATCTTAAACAACCCAATGGGTCTAGCTTCAATGAGAACTCCGGGATAAACAGGCTCTCTCATGATAACCATGATGTCAAAGGGGTCGCCATCATCATACCATGTCTGCGGGATTATGCCATAATCCACTGGATAGAAGAACGGACTGTAAAGGACTCTGTCAAGCTTGATCAGGCCACTCTTTTTATCAAGCTCGTATTTGTTTCTACTTCCCTTTGGTATTTCTATCAGGGCATAAACAACCTCAGGAACCTCTGGTCCTGGCTCCAAATCGTGGAACGGATTCATTTCTACCACCTCTTTAATTTTCGAAAAGATTACTACATTCAGCTTTTAAGGTTAGCTTTTAAAGTTTTGGTCTGAAGGGCACATACTGTCAGGATAACCTGTGAGAGCGCCTGATAGTAAATTCAGTATGCGAGCCATCTGACTTCCTGGCAGTATTGAAAAACCCTCTCAGGAGCACTCCAAAAAAGAAGATAAGTGGAGGGTTCAATCAACATCGAAGTAGAGTATCGGGACCGTGTCCATATCGGTGCTTTTTGTTCTCCAGACATCATGAGAGATTCCGGGGGGTGAATGAAGGAAGAGATCAAAATCAAATGCATTGTTGCTTTCATACTTGAAGTTAACGCTGAGGAAGAGTCCTATAAGTGATGCCTTCTCAGCTGCAGCTGAACTTATTTTTCCAAGCCTCTTTAAAACCTCGATAAACTTTAAGGCATCGATGGAGAACTCATTTGTGCCCAGATTGTAAAGATGAAACTGGTAGTATGCAGGATATCCTGAGGACTGGTAGTTCCCTTCATATATCCATTTGTCCACCGGTGGTGTTTGGGCGTTTGAGGGTTTTGATGTTCCTCCTGTTAGCGTGCTTGGGTCAAAATCGGCTATATAAACGTAATCTTCATAAAAGGTCTGACCATCAATGTGAATACCCCATCTTTCCCAGCGGTAAGTGAAATCCATCCAAATATAATAATCCTGCCCTGTATCCGTGCTTGCATTTGCCTTTCCAGCTCTGTTTTTCTGAACCCAGTTGTATGATGTTAATCTTGTCCAATCGCTGTCGGCAAAAACATTGATACTGAATCCCACATTATGGTTTCTGAGGTAAGTGTATGAGATATCATAGTAGGTGGTGCTGTCTGGGGTTACTTGGGCCACTATTGTTGGAGCTGTCCAGGTGTAGGAGTCGTCGAGCCATTGGTAGTAGCCGGCTTTTGGCTGGATGTTCTTGGAGTTTTGACTGGTAATTTTTAGGGGTTTGAATTCTGGTTTTATTGTGGCGGTCTGGGAGTGATTGTTGAGGTTCAGGCTTTCAATTGCAATTTTCCCGTCCTTGATTATGGTGAGGATGAGGAGGGTTTTTGAGAGCCTACCGTGTTTTCTGTATTCGGTATTCCATGCTTTCTCTAATTTGTCAAGTTTCACGAGTATTCTCCCGTTTTCTCCGACAGTGTAAACTCCCAGACTCTTAAACCCGTCAGGGTAAAGGGCTTTAACAAACACATGGGCTCCCGTGGAATTCTGGAGTCTTATAATCACGCCTGACTGCACTCCTGCTTTTACGAAAAAGCCAAAAAAAAGTAAACCCAACAAAATCGTAGCTATAAACTTCTTCCTCACATATACCACCAATAACACTTAATATGGTTCTAATATATAAACCTTTTTATGAAATCTTTTTTCAGAGCAGAAAGGAAGTTGAAGCATACTCCTAGAATATCGTAATATGCTGTTTCAGGGTATTTTACCAGAAGCATTTGTGGTAACTTAGGGTACTTGGCGATAGCTTTGGTTTTTGTCTCTCCTTGAGAATCCTCAAACTTCCCCCAACGATATGAGTCTTAAGACAGCAATTAAAAAGAGAAGGGGGTCAGGGTTCTTCCTCAAGCTCAGTCTTAATTTCCTCCTCAAGGTCTTCCTCTAAAAGTCTTCTATACTCATAAGCTATATTTCCATCGATTATCACATAGAACTCTTCTCCATTGTCTATATAATGAAGTATTGGCTTGTCTATAAGTTCAAAGGTTTTTTCTAAGTCTTCTGGAGTCGATAACAAAATTCTCTTTTCAACCTTTCCAGGCATGCCTTCTACTATATATGGCCTAATTCTCCTTAACTCATCTGTTGGCATTGTGCTTTTGATAGTATATACTCCTCCAACGAGAGGTATTAGGAATATAAGAGCTAGAATTGGAGCAACGACTCTAGCGGTTTCAATATCTACTTGTATTCCGAAGAAATTTACGGCATTCTTTTTCTGTGTACTTGTAGTTATTGTTCTTTTTACGACTTTTTCTGGGTTATTAAAATAATATAATCCAGCATTTGAATCCTCCATTAATGAGATAGTATGTTCAAAGTTTTCTAATACTGCTTTGTTGTATACTTTTCCTTTTGTTTTAACATTGACAGTTATTGATATACTCCTCCTAAGTCTTCTAATACCGAGTTGTTTGGAAATCTCTGATTCTCTTTTATTGATTTCACTGATGTTCATATGATATTCGATGGTAAATTTCCCATCTTTGAGATTTCCTTTGTCCTCGAAGAGTTTATCTTCCCATAAGACAACATTTTTGTCTCCTCTATTCACGCTATATTTTACAGTCCCTATAACGTCATAAGTACCAGTTATTGATTTTGAAGGCGTGAAAGTATATGCGTATTTTAATATTAACTCTTTCACTAATGGAATAGGATAATAGTCGCTCTGTAGCGTTGATCCGTATAAAGAATTATCTCTTAAAGTGGCACTGTGTATTAACTTTCCTTCTTGGGTATATCCTCCAACAGTTTCTCTGGTTATACTGTATGGGCGTGCACTCATAAGTTTTATAGAGTAAAACCCAAAGATGAGGAAGAGCACTAGGAATATTGCTAGTACCCCCCTCTTTTTTAGATATCCTTTAATCTTTTCTTTTTTAGCCGTCATCCTTCACATTCCCCTATTCCTTCATCAAGATCGTCTATATTCATGTCTGCTAAGGAACCGGGCTCTGAGTTTCTTCCTAAGCAGCCACAACAATGGCATTTTATAACTTTAGCACATGTAGGACAGCCTTTTTGCCTGCATCCATCGATCCAAATGCTGCCTGTAACTATGACCCGCGTTGTATCTTCAACTGATATGCCATCTGTATGTAGTTTTAAAATTAATTTTCCCCATTCTCCATGATTAAGATGTAATCTCCAAGTAACCAATGTCTTTCCATTTGGAAGAGGTTGGAGAGTTACACTTCCCTTTGTACTGAAATAATTGGCAACACTAAAGTATGATGTAACTTCTTGATGTAGCACTATATCCCTTTCTGCTCCTTTATTATAAATTATTATGGTGTTTAATAGGGTCGCTGGTTTGTCAGAGAATATTACTGGGGGTGCTGGTATAAAACCAATAACTCTCACTAACGTACTACTAACCTTGATATTGCACATTTTTTTAACGCAACAGCTAGAACAACATATAGCTGTTATGTTTATTGACTCACTCTTTTTGTTGGATCCCTGTATCTCTGCCCCTTCATTAAGTACATGCTTTCCGCATGATAGCCCTGTTGTTTTAATGGTAACATCTATATATGCACTTTCATTAGGATTTAATGTTACATTCCATTCTAGTTCAGTGCCGTCTGATATAGGTGTCAGGGAGTATGCACCTCCACTGGGTATTACTGCTGTTACTGTAAACCCATGAGGTATAATATCGTGGATTGTTAAATCTCTTTCTACTATATCGTTCGTTACTGTAATCCTAAATGTCCATTCTTGAGGAGTATTTGCAGGTACAGTTTCTTCTCCAGAAATCAATGTTTTTTCAATTGAGGGCCCATTTGTTATTATGAGTTTTAGAGGGCATGTTGATACTTTTGCATCTCCACTATCCCAATATGCTTTCATAAGTATGGGGATTTCATACTCTCCTGCAGGTGCGTCACCAACACTCACATTTCCAGTAAATATATAGCTATTCTGTGGATTTATTGCTATCTCGGAGTCATCTTCTGTTTCTATCCACATCGTAACATCGGCTGGTAGTTGAGAATAGTCTGGGGATAATGTTATCCAAACTGTGTGTGGACTGTTGAGATAATTGGAAACCTTAAGTGCGTCAAAGGTAGTATTGCTATTTTTTTCGATAATGACAGTATTGGAGTAATTGCCATGACATGTAAATGCCAAATATTCGTTATCATGAGGCACAACATTTATATGAACCTCTCTATCGGTAGTGAATTGTACAAAAGTGCCACTAGAACCGATTATCATCAGTGACGCAAGCAAGAAAAGTAGAATCACTGAGAGAATTTTTTTCATGCTCTAAACACCTCCTGTTTAAGCTGTTTTAGTAAAGATGATCTTTTTGTTCTTATTCTTATTATATCTTCGTTTCCAATTCCGGAGACTTTATATAAACTCGCAAGAAAGACTGAAATTTCGAGTAGAATTGCCAATACTGGAGCTATAGAATTGATTTTATATAGCCTTGTGGTGATAGATCTCGGAAGGAGAGGGAGATACGAATTTACCTTTACTTTAGTTGAGTATACAGAGGTTTCCTCTGGGCTTTTTATTGTAACTGCAATATTTCTCTCTTCTCTACTGTTTAATTGGAAGTTATTTTGGGAGATTCTAATGACTGGTTTTTGAGCTGAGATATAATACACCATTGGGTAGAAATTCATGTTTTTCACAGTTATGTTTTGAGTAAATACACTACCTGGAAGATACCATCCTTCTCTCAAACCTCCAGCAGATGTAACGGTATATTCAATCGGAAAAATTTGCCATGAAACAAACATCGATGAAGCTACCATGATTAAAAGAAATATGGATGCAAGTATATACAAAGTTTTGAATTTTATTACCATAACTTTAGATCTCTTTTTTCTCCTGACACCTCGATTTCCATCACCTGCAAATGCAATTGTTCCGAGTATTATCAGAATACCAGCAAGAACCATCTTAGTTCGGTTAGATAAGTTATTTTGAAGATAATTTCCAGCACCTCTTATTACTATAGGTTTCCCTCTGAATGTTATGACTTTCCCGCCTATTTGGGATCGTTTTATAGGAGGAATTTTCTTGCTTTGTTGATCTGTTGCAACATTATTATCTCCTTTTGTTATATACCCATCATCAACTATTGCAACAACCCGATGAACAGTCCATTTGCCATCAGCATTGAAAATAATTATATCCCCTACTTGGGGATTTCTTGAGAATGGATCAATAAAGAACACATCCCCCTTGCTTATTGTGGGGGTCATACTACCAGAATAAGCATAAGATATAAATACAGGCCTGTCAACGAGAGCACCTGCTAATGATCCTACAATGACAATTGAAATCATGGAAAAGAATAGATATTCAATGATTTTGTTCATCCACAACTTCCTCCGACAGCTTGTATTGATATAGCACTTTCATAATTGCCAAGAGTCAAGTTATGCGTATCAACACGCATTCCGATATATACTGTCTCGTTGGCAAGTAATGAAACACTGATATCTTGCTTCCATGAACCCTCAAAGCTACCCTCAAACAATCCAATATTTTCAGAATTGGACACAATAGTTACACAGATTTCAGCTTCTCCTGTTTCACTCACATTATTTTCTATTTTAAATACCTTTTCAAAAACATATATGGTATCTTTACTTAATCCTTTTCCAAATCCAGGATACATTGGACTTTTATTACTTATCTCTACTTTCAAAAATCCGTCTTGAAGATATGAATATGGCGGTACGGGGCTTTCGAGAGTTATTGTGGTGTTATTTGCATTGGGTACAGCGTAAACTACGGGTATGTTATCTTCAGAATTTAAACTTGTAAGAATTACCCCTGTCATGATTATGAACAGTCCAATGCTGATAATTGCTTTTGTTATCATTCATGTTCCCCCTTGATCTTGCGTTAATAAATTATTGAAAAAGGAGCAAAAGCTCCAAAGAAGAAATCTAAATCAACTGCACTCCCCGGCTGTAGCATAAAACTGTACTTGACCGTTAATCTTGTCTCCGGCAGTATAGTTGAATCCGCTGAGTATCATGCCAACTTTAACAACTTCTCCTGGGTTTACTGTGAAGCTGAAGTCAGTGCTGCCCACTGTGGTGTTGGTGTAGTCACCGGTGAAGAACAATACTCCACTGTCCCCTGAGTATGTTAGATGCATACATATTGACATGTTTTCCCAAAGGTCATTGCTCACTCCGAATACTTCTTCAAATACATAGGTGCTGTCAGGGCTTATACCCTTACCAAAGCCCTCTTCCCAGTTGGGGTTGTTATGACTTAGGTCAATAACAAGCATTCCGTTATCATTTATATATGCATATGGCTGGAGAGGCTCGAGGTCTATAAGCTCAGAATCGTCTGGAACAACAGCTATGTGGACATTTCTACTTGCCTGGAAGTACGCAAAGTTAGCACTGCTGGCGGCAACAGCAATTAAGAGGCCTGCCATTAATATAAATAATCCTATTACCTTTCTCATCTTCATCACCTTCCACATGTAAATGGTGCATCGTCAGCTGGCCATGCCATTATTGTTATTGTCACATTGTAATCTCCGAGCGTGTTCGGTGCTGCAAGCTCCATGCCAACACCGAGGGCCTCTCCAGGTGCAAGATAGAAGCACACGTCTCCTGATGCTGTATCTGAGTTGTATGGAGTCCCATTTCCACTAACTGTATGCATGTTCTCTCCGGGGTCATAGAATGACACTTTTCCAGGATCTGAGGAAACAATCTCAACAAGTATGGTCTTGTTGTCCCAGAGGTCGTTGCTTACGTTGAAAACGTGGTCAAAATTGTATCTTGACTGCGGGCTTAGACCCATTCCTTTATTAGTCCAGCCTGTATCGTTGTGTCCAGGCCAGTTAGGATTGTCACTTGAAAAGTCAATAACTAACTTTCCACTACTATCAATGTATGCATAAGGCTGAACTGGTGTTAGATCAATGAGTTCTGAATCGTCAGTGACTACTGCAATGTGGGTACTCCTCTGTGCTCTGTAGTCTCTGAACGTTGCACTACTGCCTAACGCAAAGGCCATTGCTACCAAAAGCCCCAGCATACCAAGGGCTAAAATTTTCTTCATGGTTTTTTCCTCCAAATTTTTCATTCGGTAGTGCCCCTAGACAATGAGGCACTTGATAGAAAGTGGGAGTTTTGTGTATATAGTAAATTTCGAGTTACTATGTGGTAATGAGACATTACTCCTGTTGAAATCACTTCAAAATACCTTCTTGACCCAATACGTCGGCCAGCTTCTGAAGAGCTTTCCACCGCTGGGCATCTTCAAAACGCATGCTTAGTTGAAATCACTTCAAAATACCTTCTTGACTTTTTGGTGCTGTATAAGGGCTATTAGAGTGTAGATAATTGATGCAATGACTAATGGGACATTATTAAGGAAGATCCCTGCTGCAATAAATATGAGAGATGTTCCAATATAGAATGTACTCCAGCTTATATCATTTTTACTCACAACTTCCATATATAAGCTAACATCTGGAGGAATGCGGATTAATCTAAGGGTCCCATGCTCGTAGGATATTATTCCTTCCCTTTGCATCTTTGGGATATGTGTTTGCATCAAACTTACATATATGCTCTTTCGGTGTTTTCTTTCGGTATTGCCTTCTTTCTCAGCTATATACTCAACAACTTCCCTTAAATCAGCTCTCCCCTCACGTTTCTGGAGATATTCAATAACCAGGATTCTTCTGTCATTACCGAGGATCATAGCTGATGCTCCCATAGTATTCACCTCAAACGATAATGTCTTCTATGATTATTATTCACATAGAAGAACTCTACAACCTTTTTGTCAATAAGCCTTCTCAAGGTTCTTTCAACCTTTTGTCTTGTACAGCAAACTCCACTTTCATTTAGGAATCGCGTTATGAATGACAATGGCAATGCTCCATGCTTCTCCAAGAGTTTTATAATCTCCATTTCAAGTGTAGTATTGTTTTCCACAAATTTCGCCTCCCATTTGGTTACTGATTATCATAACTGATGAGAACTAGATTTTAGTTATCTCA
>JAMOPD010000263.1 GCA_027064745.1 Thermococcaceae archaeon | reverse complement strand
CTTCAAACATGGGCAAAGCTTGAGGACATCTACAAGATGCACACTTACAGGGACGCGTTAGGATGCAGGTTCGCGGTGGTTGTGTATCCTGGAGGGAAGAGCGTGTTTTTTGACATTGACAAAGGCAGATTAAGTGAGAGTTTTGATTTTAGCAGTCTTTTGTCCAGAGATTTGAAGGGTGTTGGATATATCAGGTTGGTGCCGGAGGTGGAAAGATGATAGATATTACAGAGCTTAGAAAGCTGATTAGGAAATACTGTCAAACAGAACTTCCCAAAGCAAAAGCTGAGTGGATAGTTCCCAATATTGAAAATATCAGAAAAACCTTCAACACAGTCAAAGAAAGCGGAAATTATGAAGACCTGAAAACAGCACTTCAGAACTTGCACTCTGGAAGAAATATCTTCAGGTTTCATATCAGGACAACAGAAGACATGAAAAACCTCTGGGAGAACTTCATTAGGGAGGTTGTTGAGACTCCCCCTGAGAAACTTCTTGAAAACATCGATGAGCGGTTTGAAAAATGGAAACAAATTAGAGGCGCGGGCAGGGGGCTTATATCAGAGGTCTTGGCATTTTATTACCCCCAACACTTCGCCCCTTGGAACAACACCGTCGACTGGTATTTTGAGGAGCTTGGATGGGGAAGACCCCATAAATATTCGGAAGTTCTTAAACACCTCAGAGAATTAAAAGAGATATTTAAAGAAGAATGCAAAGCTGAGGATATCAATTTCTTAGTGGTTGACCATTTCGGATGGTGGCTCAAGAAGAAAAAGGAAAGAACAAATGAGCCGCCCCAGAAGGTTGTCCTCTGCGCGTACCTATCCTCTCGGGGTTATTCCTTCCCAGAACACCTCGTTTCCCAGTTCTACACAGCACTCAAAACCAAGGGCTTCGTAATCCTCTCAGGCCTAACCGGAACTGGAAAGACGAAGATAGCGCAGAAACTCGCGGAACTCCTCGATGGCTCTAAAAACAACCTTTTGTTCCTCCCCGTCCGCCCGGACTGGAGGGACTCAAAGGCATTGCTCGGGTACTACAACCCGCTGACTGGAGAATATCAAAGAACACAACTGCTCGACTTTATCTTAAAAGCTATCGAGGACTACGATAAAAATCGTGAGAACGCCATGCCCTACTTCGTTATTCTCGACGAGATGAACCTTGCCCACGTCGAGTACTACTTCGCTGACTTCCTCAGCGTCCTTGAGAGCGGGAGAGACGATGATGGATTCACAAGGGAACCCATACCACTCCACGAGGTTGGGAAGGTTGAAAAAGAACAGGAGATTCCAAGGGAACTCAAACTCCCACCAAACCTTTACATCATCGGAACTGTGAACATGGACGAGACCACTTACTCATTCAGCCCGAAGGTTCTGGACAGAGCTTTCGTTGTAGAGTTCCATGACGTTGAACTTGAGGAGTATCCACCGGAGAAAATCAAGCTATCAGAGGAGGAAGTCGGAAAGCTAAGAAACGCTGTTTTTGACGATCTTCGGAGGGACGGAAGGTTCTTGGCAGTCTGTAAGAAAGGAAAAGATGAATCAGAAGAGGGCGATATTGAAAAAGCCCTTAATGAGCTCAAAGACGCTAACAATGGAAAGTACTGGGAAATCCTCAAACAGCTTAACAAAGCCCTTGAACCCTACGACATGCACTTCGGCTATCGCGTCGTTGACGAGATTGCGCTGTTTTTCCAGAGCGCCAAGGAGAGCCAGGACAAAGGCATCGTGGAATTCAAGGACGATGACGAAATCTTCGACCTCGCACTCCTGATGAAAGTTCTCCCGAAGTTCCACGGGAACAGGAAGAAGCTCGAAGAACCACTAAAGGCCGTTTTGAAACTGTGCCTCTCTGAGAGCGCAGGAATTGACGTCCAAGAGCTCAGGAAAGAGAATGTCATTGAGCT
>JAMOPD010000262.1 GCA_027064745.1 Thermococcaceae archaeon | reverse complement strand
CGATGTCCAAAAGTTTAAAGCTCCTGCTATAGGTAGCAGGACTATCAAGAGAATAGTGGAAGCTCCTAGGATCTTTTTATTTGTAATATCAATTCTTGAAGCTCCGTAAACTCCTAAGAGAGTATACGTGTAGGGGAGGAGTCCCGTGAATCTACTCGACCAGAGAGTTATTCCGAAGAGTTTGAGGATTTCTGGTGAAAGTCGAGCGAGCCAAACCACTCCTATAAAAAGAAGGAGTGTTTTTACGGTTTCATCTTTGCTCTTGATACCTTTAGTGAGTCCGAGCAGTAGAAACGGAATCAGGTAAAGAGGTGGAATTAGACTGAGAACTTTTTTCTCTAGCGTGTCCGTTCTCCAAAACTGGTGTATATCTTCAACATGCGGGGAGGTTTCAGCATGGATCATAGCGTTTATGATGAATGGAGAAAACATGGCTAGTGCTATAATACAAGTTAACACTGCATGTTTTTCTCGCTTTAGAAGGGCTAAAAATATTGGCAGAGCCAAGAGAGGAAACACAAAGGCATAATGAGTCCACAAGGCTAGGCCAAGGAAAACGCCAGAGAGCAACCATCTCCGGTTAATAAACCATAGGAGCGACATCATCCCCAAGAGGGGAGCCAGTTCCGTTGGGTTGGGGTAACGATGAGCAGTTAAAAGCATTAGTGAAAGAGAAGCTGCCCACAGTCCTGCATATTCTCCCCAAAGCTTTCTGGCGATGTAGAACATGGTTAAAACCATGGAAACTGCGAGCATGGCCTGTAGAAGTATCATAGCATGCTCTATTGAAATTTTAAGTAATGACGCCACTCCTGCAACGAAGAGGTGGTAAAGGAATGGGTACCAATTAGGATACACATTGTAAGTTTGATCGAGGAAGGGGTTTCTGCCTAGACATATCCCCTTTGCTATTGCTGCGTGGACGAGCGTGTCTCCCCCTATAAGATAGCCAGGCGGACTTTTTCTAGTTAGAAAATAGGGAAGAGTAATCAAAGCCGCGCTTAAAAGCACATAAGAGAGAAGGAGTTTTAATAGTCTCTTGCTCTTGTTCATAGTTCAACCCCGAGCTCCTTTATCACTTGTTGGACGGATCTATTACCGAATTCTTCTCTAAAAAGCTTTGCGACAGCCTCCCTATAAACTTGAGCCTTCGATGATCTCTTGACATAAGCAAGAACCTTAGCCATTAACTCTGTATTCGCATCAGTTGATATTCCTCTAACTATTACTCCTTTCTCCGCAATTCTTTGGGCCATCCTCCACTCACCTCCTTTTCACTTTTCAACAAGGACGAGCTTCCACACCATTCCCAACGTCGCCACAAATGGAAAGAGCACCCACATCATCAGGCTGACAACATTATCCGGCTCTGTAATCTCACGAAACCACCACGGGTCGCTGAGGGTCTGGTAAACAAGAACGCCGATTATGTAACCATAAATGAACTCCTGATGACCGGCCTGTACTAAGCGAGCCTGAACCCCAAATCCAGCGAGCACTGCAATGACTAAAGTGAGAAAGCGCGGGAGCCCCTTCCAGTTCATTTTGAACCCTCCAGAACTTTTTTGATGTCATCAACAACCGCAGAATACCATTCATCAGCCAGAAGCTCAAGGTTGAGATAGTGTTTCTCTAGGACTCCACGCTCGGCGCGTCCCTGGATGAAATTGATGACTTCGAAAGGAGCTCCTTGCCGGGCCATGAAGGTCGCGAACCACTCCCTCACAGCAGCAGCCGAGAAGTGAATACTCTTCTCCGTCTCCCTCACGGAGCGGAGCCTGACCCTCAGCCTGTTCCGCGTCCAGTTGTAGTCAAGCGAAATCTGCTTAAGCTCCGAAAGCGCGAAATCCCGCGGGAAATATGCGTAGAAAGCCTTCTTGTGCCCTTTGATGCGATGAAGCGGGTACTTTGCTATGTTCCCGTGCTCCTCGGGCA
>JAMOPD010000261.1 GCA_027064745.1 Thermococcaceae archaeon | reverse complement strand
ACACTGGAAGAGAAAGTGGGAAACCAATTGCTCAAGTTGTTGGTGAGAAAGCTTTTACACTCCTCGAGGTTACTCCGAAAACGGATTTAATGTTATACGAGAGAATATTCATTGGAAAAGGTGAAAGAGATAAAGTGTTTATGATAAACAAGAAGCTTCATTATGATGACCTCACTGCCACTGCAAAAGCCGAATTACCGTATATTATCGAAGAAATTGTAAAAAACAACGAAAAGAGGTTCATCCAGTTCTTCAACATAGCCCCCCCAATAACAAATAGACTTCACAGTCTTGAACTTCTCCCGGGAATTGGCAAGAAACATATGTGGGAAATACTTGATGAAAGAAAAAAAGAGCCATTCAAGAGTTTCGACGATTTAAAACATAGAGTAAAAGGGCTTCCCGATCCTGTCAAGATGATATCAAAAAGAATCCTCGACGAATTGGAAGGAAAGGATAAATATCGTCTTTTTGTCGGCTCAAGGCGACTTTTCAGGGAATCAAAATGAGATCTCACCTTTTTTATCTTCTTTCAAAATATAACCTTCGGCCCGACTCTAATCTTGGTCAGAATTTCCTTATAGTGGAGGACATCGTTAAGAGAGAAGTAGAAAGAGCAGATATTAAGAAAAATGAAGATGTTCTGGAAATCGGGCCAGGACTTGGTATCCTAACTAATGAATTGAGCAAGAAGGCAAAGAGGGTTTATGCAATTGAAAAGGATCCCAGAATTGTTGAAATTCTCAGAAAGGAGTATTCATGGGAGAATGTTGAACTGATTCATGGAGATGCCCTGAAGATACAATTGCCTGAATTTGATAAAGTAGTTTCAAACCTTCCATATCAAATCTCATCCCCAATAACATTTAAACTTCTGAGACATGACTTCAAAAGGGCTGTTCTCATATATCAACTGGAATTTGCCAAACGAATGGTGGCAAAGCCAGGTGATAGAAACTATTCCCGTCTTTCTCTAATGGTGCAAGCAAAGGCTTATGTGAAGTTGGTTGAGAAAATTGGGAGGGGAGCATTTTACCCAAAACCAAAAGTCGATTCAGCAGTTATAATAATTGAACCCAAACCTGAAGAAGAGCAGATAACGTTAAATGAAAACCTTGTAAGGGCACTTTTTCAGCATAGAAGAAAGAAAGTCAGTAGGGCTCTAAAGGATTCCTCCCATATGCTGGGCTTAACTAAAAAGGATTTAAGAGATTTAAAGCAGATACCCCACTCTGAGAAAAGAGTTTTTCAGCTCAGTCCGTTAGAGGTTAAGGAAATAGAAAATTTTCTGAGAGATAACAACATCTTAACTTAACGCTTCATTTATGTTTGGTTGAAGTATGCCGTCATAAATTTCTTTGAGTCTCCTGTAATGCCCCTCTTCTATTTCTGCAAGTTTTTTGAGGGTTTCTCTGACATTGGAATCTTCAACATGCTCCGCAAGATAAGTATAAACTTCAGCTACACTTTTCTCCCTTTCCATCAGGATTTCAAATAAATCCTTCAGTCTTCAAGCCTTTCTTCTGACAATTCAACCTCCAAAGAGGGCAATTGAACCAAAGCCGGTTTTCTCCAGGAAACATTTTCTTGTACATATCAAGAAGGCCCTCAGTTCCCCTGCTTATCTCATATCAGCTTCCTCAAGTTCTGCATTAATCCAGCAGAACATTATCTCATTGGGATTCACCTTAAGAAGTTTTTTGATAATCTCCCTTGGAAAATTTATTAAGTTCATGATCACCACCACCAAAATAACTAAACAGCATGCTTTCGCTGAATTTTTAAAGCCCATTCCTTATTAACTACCATGATCATTGCAATTATCGATGGATATACTGATGAACCTGCAGGTCTTGGTGTGCCTCCCTATCTGGGAATATATCCCCGATACGCTTACGGTGCAATCAAAAAGGCCAGAAAAGATGCCACTATCTTTTACCTCACCATAGACGATTTGCGTTTCACATTTGGGGGAGAGCAAGGAATAAAAACAAAAAATAAGACCCCAAATGTTTTCGAGACTCGGAAAATTCTGAAGAAGGCTGATTTGATAGTATACATAGGAGGTTTGCATACACCGGGAAAATACCTATCCGCTGTACCTTCTCAAGTTGATGAGGTTGCCAGATTCATGAAACCCTTTGCCGGTGTTAAGATTCTCGGTGGACCGGCATTTATGGGCTCCGCTCATGAAGGAGGAACAAAGATATGTTCAAAGGAGCTTGCACTTGCAAATCAGGTTTTTGATTACATTGCCTATGGAGACCTCGAAGCATTTCTCTATGACTTTCTCACGAATCCTAGAGATGCCGATCCTCACCGCTTCAGGACATATGATGAGCTGAGAGATTATGCATTATTAGGTGGTGAAGTCGTTAAGCAGTTCCCAGATTATCCCGATTTTGTTATAGTGGAGATTGAAACTCAAAGAGGATGCCCCAAAGCTGTGGGGATAGGTGGATGTAGCTTCTGCACTGAACCCTTAAGATATAGAACTGTTCAAAATAGGCCCATTGAAGACATTGTAAAGGAGATAGAGGTTCTTTACAGTCTGGGAGTTAGACACTTTCGAATCGGCAGGCAGAGCTGCATATTCTCATACATGGCAAAACCAAACGGAAGGGTTCCAATACCCAATCCAGAGGCATTGGAAAAGCTCTTTAGGAGTATTGGAAATGTAGCACCCAAGCTTAAGACGCTCCATGTTGACAATGCAAATCCTGCTGTTATAGCAAACTATCCTGAGGAGAGCACACAAATTGCTAAGACACTCATAAAGTACGGCACTCCCGGGAATGTTGTTGCTTTTGGCCTTGAGAGTGCTGATCCTAAAGTGGCAAAGCTGAACAATTTGAACGCAACAGCAGAGGAAACCTATGAGGCTGTGAAAATTTTAAATGAGGTCGGGGCAAAAAGGGGATACAACGGTATGCCATGGCTTTTGCCGGGTATAAATATACTATTTGGTCTCCTGGGGGAGACCAAAAAAAGCTATGAGATAACCTTCCAGTTTCTTAAAAGGCTTCTTGATGATGGTCTCTTGGTGAGAAGGATAAATATAAGGCAGGTTGTGATCTTTCCGGGCACTCCCTTGTGGTATATGAAAGAGAAAGTCAAAATCGAGAAACATAAGAAGCTCATAAAACACTACAAATATAGGATAAGACATGAGATAGACTTCCCAATGCTTCAAAGGCTTGTCCCAGTTGGAACTGTTCTGAGGGAAGTACGGGCAGAAGTTTATGATAATGGTCTAACCTACGGGCGGCAGATAGGCAGCTACCCCCTCATAGTGGGCATGCCCAAACCTGTGGAGCTTAACAGGTTTTATGACATTCTTATAGTGGGACACGGCTTCAGAAGTATCACTGGAATACCCTTACCTGTAGATATAAACAAGGAAAGCTCGAAAGTGCTAAGACACCTACCAGGAATTGGGAAGAAAAATGTAATTAGAATCCTCTCAAGGAGACCATTCAAGAGTGAAAAAGAATTTCTGGACATAATAGAAGAAAGATACAGAGCACTTTATCGTGGCAGGATCACTTTACGGCAGAACCTATGAGCCGCTTGATGGTGAGCACTTCAACAAACAGAGTATCTTCGCTTGTTCCTTCAATTACAAGTACTCCCTGTCGGGGACAGAAAACCCTATTCTCTGTGGCACCCTCCTTAGGACCGAGAAAGATTATCACTAGGTGCTTTTTATTTCCTATCCTACCGAGACCTATATCGATCTTCTGTCTCATGTTGAGGTAATCCGATTTTACATTTTTCATAGCCTCGTATGCCGCTTTATAAAGAGCACTCGTGTTATTTGCCCCTTTCTGGATATTTTCAACATAGGGTTTTACCCCATAGATAGCTCCAATCATCAGACCAAGCTCCATTGCAGTCCTCTTTCTAAGCGCACATTCCATTCCAGAGCAACCCTTGAGACTTGGGTCTCCAACTATGATTGTGATTTTATCATATGATGAACGGAGTGTCATGTTGAGATCAATAAAAGTATCACCTGTCAGATAACTTTCAAAATCAATTTTATACAGCTTGCCTCCATATGGCGCGCCAACAGGTTTTACAGCAAGAGGTTTTTTCTCAGGATTAATTACCTTTGAAAAATTATTGTATGCATAAACTACAACCGAGAGAGAAGCCATAATCAAAAGAAATATCACAAGTATGGCATAAAAAGTCCTCTTTTTCAATGGAATCCCTCCAAGAATAGGAAAGAAAAAGAGAAATCACTCTTTGGCAAGCTCAGCAATTCTTGCCATAAGAGCCTCAGCTGCAACCTGGGTTCCATCCCTGTCGGTACCTGCAACGAGTACGACACCGTATCCGTTGATATCTCCACACTCTGCTTTATAGACTATGACACCGTTGCCCTCGCCAATCTCGCTCTTCCAGCCATTGTAGTCTTTTGGAACTCCAAGAGCATCTGCAAGAGCCTCTGTGACCTTGTTGACAACTGGGCCACCGACAAGGATTAAGTTGCTGTCGACATCGCTGAGCTTGACATTGACATCGAGCTCAGTTATTGGGCTGGCCGGTGGGACAATCTCGACTGTCTTGATGCCCTCGATGGTGGCCTTGGTCTTTCCGAGGTCGACTGTGTAGTCCTCAAGGACATCGCTGAGGTCATAGTACTTATACTTCGGCTCGGCATAATCGACTGAGAGGTATATATCAACTGCAAGCTCATTTACATCGTCGTCGTCAACATCTTTAGTTTCCTTATCAACTTTGTAGCTTATCTTGTACTTAAGTGATGGGGTGTTTATGTTAAGGACACTGCCCTTAATTTCATTCGGATACTCCAATACAACGCCCTTAAGGGTCTTTGCTGTGGCATTTACACCTGTCCAGTCAACTACCCATCCACTTATCTTGTCGCCATCGTATATCTTCTGGATGTTGTAGACTACTTTGAGCTTGGCCTTGAGGATGTTGAGACCTGTGAATACTCCTTCTACGGTAATCTCAACCTGGTCGTTGAGGAATGGTACATCTGCACTTGTATCTGAGAGAACGTTCTGCTCTGATTCGCCGGTCTTGAGGTTCTTAACCTCAACGAGTATCTCTTTGCTTATCATGTCAATATCGACAATGCTAACCTGGTAGTCGCCAAAGGTCTTTGAGCTGTTTGAGAGTATCCAAGCTTCAGCTGTTTCACCTGCCTTGATAAAGTCACCATCACTGTCAGATCCAATATCGATTATATTGAATTTCTTGTCAATAACTTGAATTGTATCACCAACTCCAACGCCGTCAACTACAACATCACTTGCAGTGTAGCCGTCACTGGTAAGGTTCATGTCACTGAGCTTCCATTCACTCTTGGTTTCAGTGGTACCCCAAACATCATCTGTTTTAGTTTCAGTTTTTGTCCAGTTGTAAACAACATAGTGCATTACAATCTTAAAGGCATTCTTGGGGATATCCATTATTACCTTGCCACTACTTGGAGGATAGTCATGGCTTACGTTCCACTCTTTACCTTTGTCATCCAAAAATCTTATCTTGTCGATAACAAAATTCCATGCAACTTTGTATGAGTTCTTACCAACATCAATCTCAGCCTGTTGTGATACTGTAGCAAGGTCATATGGGAAGTTGTTGCTCACCCATCCGCTGTAGTCTGTGCTGTAAGCAGCACCGTTGTACCAGTAGTTTTCCGTTAGTTCTTCCCATTTCTCAGCTGTTGGAGTTGTATCAGTGTATTTGTAGTAGTTTGAGTAGACCGGTATGTCTCCAACGTGGGTTACATCCTTCTTTACAACAACTGAAAGGTCTTTGAGTGTGGCTTCCGTTACCTCCTTCTCGGTGTAAAGTAAGCTTCCAAGTGCAACAGCTATGTCAGCAGCACCTGCAACATCCTGAGCAGCTGCCTGAGTACCAATTACGATTTTAACATTTGGCTCTCCATTTTTAACAAAGAAGTCTTTTGGAATATTAGCGCTGTCATCCTTTACAAGGGTTCCACCAGCACTGGCCATACCAAGAGTTGCTCCTATCATTGCGGCACCAACTGCAAGGGCCGCGATCTTCTTCACCTTCATTCTTCAACACCTCCGAATTTGTTGGGGTCAGACCCCTTTCTAACAGTGTTGTCAATACCTTAATATTAGGTATGGGTATATATACTTTTCGCTTTCAGACCCTTTCTAACGATTAAAAAAGCTCGATTATTGCCGTAAAAATGAAAGGAAGCTTAATTAAATGACTACACCAAATTCGCCATTTGACGATATTATTCCAGCTTGAATTTAAATGTGTCCTGTTCTTTTAGCTTTTTTAGAAGGGGTCTATGGACGAGAGAATGGACAAAGCCTGCTAAATCTGTTAAAGCCCCTTGGAGCTCATTTGCATTTATATCGATAAGTTCGGGCTCTACTATTGAGATTGCAACTGGAGAATACTTTGCATTTAACTGGAACATGGTTTCAAAATCTGAAAGCAGTTCTGCTGCGACCAAGAAATATTTATTCCCTTCCGCTTCACCTTCACCCTGTTCCTGTACTAAAATGCTGTTTATCCTGCAACCCTCAAGAAAGAATGCCTTTGCCATATTGGTTCTAACTTCCTCCAGTTCTTTGCCAAAGGTCTCAATAACAAAACGGTAACGGATGTTTCGGTCATCTAAAATAAACCCTTCTATCTCCTCCTCATCATAGCCTATTCTGGGCATAGGTATATCATCAAGTTTTGGATATGCTGCTAATCCCCCATACTTATCCATTAGCTTTGACATGAAAAATGAAATTTCACCCATAATTTTCATGAGTTCATCAGCTTTAATTTCGAGAACTTTAGGTTTCAATAATTCCACAACAGCTGGAGCGTATTTAAGAACGGCCTTAATCACATTCTCAAATGGTCCAGCTATAACAGCCTCTATTATGCTGGAGTACTTAAGGAGATCCTCCTCTTTGTTTTCAATGACCTCAGCAGCTTCAACACGCTTCACATTAACCGTGGTTTCTTTCTCCAGAGACTTTACAGTTTCTCTTATAGCCATTTCTAAGGCTTTCTTCTCATTCCCCATGGCTTCAATATAAAATATAACCTCAACTTCATCCAATTTTACCACCATATTCCTTATCTTTTCTTTGTGCATGTTCCTCTAACAGAGATGAGTTCTCCGCGGTATTCACATCCCCCATCTTTAATATTAATTTTACCACCATATCCCCTTATATCGCTTTTTTGTATATGTTCCAACTACAGGGATAGGCTCCCCGCAGTATTCGCACCTTCCATCCTTAATATGATATTCCTCAATTTCAAAGCCCCATCTTACTATTAAAGGCTTTCCACATCTAGGGCAGTATGTGTTCTCCCCATAATGTCCAGGCGCATTTCCAATATAAACAAACTTCAGTCCCTCCTCCTTAGCTATCCTGTATGCCCTCTCAACGGTCTCCATTGGAGTCGGCGGGAGACTAACAAGTTTGTAATGCGGGAAAAAGCGGGAGAAGTGGACAGGAGTATCATCTCCAAGTTCTCCAACCACCCATCTCGCGAATGTCCTGAACTCCTCATCCCTGTCGTTGAGCGTGGGTATAACGAGATAGGTGAGCTCCACATGAATGCCGAACTCCTTCTTTGCAATCTCCGCAATTTTTCTGCTCGGCTCTCCTCCCGGTACACCCGCTATTTTCATGTAGAATTTATCATCAAAGGCCTTGATGTCGATATTCATGGCATCAATGTAAGGCGCAAGCTTCCTAAAAGGCTCCTCGTTTATATAACCATTTGTAACGAGGATATTATTTATCCCTTTCTCTCTGGCCAGCTTTGCTGTATCAAGGACAAACTCATACCATATGGTGGGCTCATTGTATGTGTATGCTATACTCTCACAGCCGTAGCGTTTTGCTATGGCAACTATGGATTCAGGCGTTGCTTTTTGGAGGTATGGAAATTTCTCATCGGCCTGACTTATCTCCCAGTTCTGACAGTGCTTGCAGTGCATATTACAGCCAACGGTCCCTATGGAGAGAGCACACGAACCCGGCCAGAAATGAAAGAGGGGTTTTTTCTCCACAGGATCTGATGCTATAGATGAAACCAATCCATAATTAAGTGTGTAAAGCTTTCCTCTAATGTTCTTTCTTATTCTGCATGAACCCCGTTTTCCCTCACTGATGATACAGTTAAGGGGGCACAATCTGCATCTAACAGTGCTATCCTTAACCCTTTCCCAGTACATAGCTTCTTTCATGGTAACCACCCTCCTATGCCAGAGGGATTAAAGAAGTTGCTGAATAGGCTTCTCATGTCTCTCTCAGCACTTCCCCTAACAGCTTCTCTCATGAGCATCACCTCTCACAGTTCACGGTTAAATTGTTGGAGATGTTGATTAGGCTTTTCTGCACTCTCCAGTACATGACTTCTCTCATGGTAACCATCTCCTATGTTACCTCTCACGTTAGAAGAATCGAAGAGGTTGTTAATTAGGCTTTCCATCCCAATTCTTGATTGTTAATTAAGCTTTCCCATTTCTCATAACACTCCCTCATCAAGAAAAAGCGGGCTTTTTGCTTTTTGTAGTACTCTATCAGCTCTCCAAGAAGTTCAAGAGCCCTGCTCCCCGTGTTGAACTTACAGTCCCATCTTATTTTTTCTTTCTGCATCCGCACAAACTCCCATGGATGGGCGAAATAAACACGGGGCTCAGAAAGTCTGCTATGGATGAGCTTCTGAAGCCTCCAAGGGAGCCTTATAACCGAAGAGGTTGTGGAAGCAGGAACCTCAAGGACATTTCCAAAAAACTTCACTCCCTTCCTGTAACCCTTATATCTGGCCTTTGAGGAGTCCACAAAAATCCCGTTTTTTTCAAGAACTCTGTAGTAATAATCCGGGAACTGCAAATTGGGTGCCCTGAACGATACTACTTCGCTATACTGTCTCAGAATCTCCAATGACTTCCTTATGGCTTTCTCCCCTCCTTCCTTTGAAAGTCTGTCAAGCCTCTCGTGGTTGTAGTTGTGGCTTCCAAGCTCGTGCCCCTCATCAATGACTCTCCTAACGAGATTGGGGAAGCGCCTCGCCATTTCGGCTGTGAAGAAAAATGTCGCCTTAACCCTTTTTTCAGCAAGGAGATCAAGAATTCTCGGTAATCCCTCCTCTATTCCTTTGGTTGTAGTGAGATAAGGGGGGCAGTCGTGCTCAACGTCAAAACTCAGTATTATCATCATTTGCAACCCTCCTGAAGGCCTTATATACCAAATATCTGTTATTGAACCCCTCAGCTCGATTAATTGCACTCTTATAAACTGATAGCAGACGTTTTAATATGACATCCCAAGCAAATTCTTTTTCAGCCCGTTTTCTGGCTTCTTTTCCCATCTTTGGTATAAGTTCTGTATGGGATAGCACAATTGAAAGCTTCTCAGAGAGTTCCTTTTCACTATATGAGAGAAAGCCAGTTTGGCCATCTATTATTAAGTCAGAAAGACCACTTTCATTTCTTCCAACAATAAGCTTTCCTGTGGCAGAAGCTTCAAGTCCGACTATTGGAAAAGCCTCTAACATGCCAGGCATTAAAACAACATCCGCCGCCCAGTAAATCTCCCGGAGACTCTTCCTCGGTATGAAGTCCATTAAAATTGTTCTATCAATGATGTTAGTTATACGAAGATTTTCCTCCAATTTATCTCTCATTGGACCGTTTCCAATCATTATAACCCTAACACGGTATTTTTCCATATCTGACATCTTGAGAGCAGATGAAATTACAAAAGGCAATCTGTGGGCTTGTTTTCTCTCTGCCATCCTCCCCACATACAAGAGAACGATTTCATTATCTCTAATCCCTAACTTATTTCTCGCATTTTCTCTTTCTTCATCATCTGCAGGTCGCCAATAGCTCACATCAATACCATTGGGTATTATTTCAACAGCTCTATCCCCAAGACTTTCTCCCAAAAGCTCCTTTGTATCCTCAGCTACTGGCGTACTAACAGCTATAAATGCATCCATTCTCCTAAGATAATAACGTAACAAAGGTTTTATTATATCTCCCATTTTTGGCTCACCAAAAAATGAGTGATTTGTAGCGACTACAGGTACATTTCTTATTCCTCTTGAGAGATTCGCTACGGCAATTGAGAAAGGGGAGTATATGCTATGAACATGAGTTAGGTCAAAATCCATAGTTTTATAGAGCTTGTTTATTTTCTGTAATTGTCCCGGACTTAGGCTCACATGGTACTCCTTCAGATATATCAAACCTCTAAATCTATGAACTGGATATGGAAATCCATCATTATATGGGGCGAGA
>JAMOPD010000260.1 GCA_027064745.1 Thermococcaceae archaeon | reverse complement strand
CACACAAATGAAATATTATACACTCAATCTCAATAGGAATTTTTTAAGTCCTTGACGCTGTGGTTTGAGATGGTATAATTATGATTCGCCGATGGTGTTAACGTTAAGAAGGAGGTGTGAAGTTGGCGTTGTTGAAGGATAGAAAAGCTGAGATTATAAGAGAGTTTGGGGAACATCCAAATGATACTGGATCCGCTCCAGTCCAGATTGCCTTGCTTACTGAACGGATCAATCAGTTAAATGAACATTTCAAAATACACCGGAAAGATTTTCATTCCCGGTTAGGACTTTTGAAGTTGGTGAATCGAAGGAGAAATTTGCTTTCCTATCTAAAGCGAAAAGATCCTAAGAAGTATCAAGAGGTAATTTCTAAACTGGGATTAAAGAAATGAGCCGCCGTTTGGAGTTTACAGTGCATAGGGTAAGTCGGAGATTGGGGCGGCATGATCTTATATTAGAGACAGGAAAACTTGCCAGACAGGCGAACGGTGCAGTTCTGGTTAAATATGGCGCTACGGCGGTTTTAGTCACTGCTTGTATGTCTCTTGAAAAACGAGAGGGTATTGATTTCTTCCCCTTGATGGTGGAATATAGAGAAAAGCAATATGCGGCAGGGAAGATTCCGGGAGGTTTTTTTAAAAGAGAGGGTAAACCTACAGAAAAGGAAATCCTTTCTTCTCGTCTTATCGATCGGCCTATAAGACCTCTTTTTCCAAAAGACTTGGTCAATGAGGTTCAAGTTGTGGCTCAGGTGCTTTCCAGCGATCCAGAGTATGATCCAGATGTCTTTGCAATCATTGGTGCGTCAGCTGCTCTAACGATTTCTAATATCCCCTTTGATGGTCCTATTGCTGCGGTAAGGGTTGGCAAATTGGAAGATCGATTGATACTTTTTCCTACGTATGATGAACAAGAAAACGGTGTGCTAAATCTCTGTGTGGCGGGAAAAATTGGAAAGATAGTTATGATAGAATCGGGTTCACGAGAGATTTCAGAAGAAGATATGATTGCGGCTATGTACTATGCTGAGGGGTTCTTTAAAGAGATTGTGGACATGCAGGAGGAGTTGCGGAGATTAGCAGGCAAAGAAAAGAGTTGTTACGAGCCCTTTACCTTGCCAGAAGGGTTGATTGAAGAGGTTGAGAGGAGGTTTTTGTCGGAGTTGGAGGAGATAACACGGATTCCAGAAAAGGAGATTCGAATAGAAAGATTTAACTTATTGGCAGGAAAAGCAGTTGAGGAATTGGTTAATTCTGATGAAAATTCTCTATATACAGATGTAGACGTTAAGCGGGCACTTTCTGAAGTTGAGCGAAAAATAGTTCGCTCGGCTATTTTACGGGAGAAGAGGCGAGTTGATGGTAGGGCATTGGATGAGATAAGGCCCATTGCGTGTGAGGTTTCTGTGCTTCCCAGAACACACGGATCCAGTCTGTTTACCCGTGGACAGACTCAGAGTTTGTGCATTACTACATTGGGGACAAAGGCAGATGAACAGATGATAGAGGGGTTGGAGGAGGAAAGTTATAAAAACTTTATGTTGCACTATAGTTTTCCTCCTTTTAGTGTAGGTGAAGTTAAACCTATACGAGGTCCGGGGCGAAGAGAAATTGGACATGGAGCATTGGCTGAAAGAGCAATAAAATATGTGATGCCTTCTAAAGAGGAATTTCCTTACACGGTGAGGGTGGTGTCTGAGATTCTGGAGTCAAATGGTTCTTCTTCTATGGCCACTGCGTGTGCTGCAAGTCTGTCTCTTATGGATGCTGGCGTTCCGATTACTAAACCTGTGGCGGGTATTGCTATCGGATTGGTGAAAGAGTCTGATACAGATTATGTGCTTTTGACAGATATTGCTGGTCTTGAAGATCATTATGGAGATATGGATTTTAAGGTGGCAGGGACCAAAGATGGTATTACTGCTATTCAAATGGACTTAAAGGTG
>JAMOPD010000259.1 GCA_027064745.1 Thermococcaceae archaeon | reverse complement strand
GAGACTTGATGAGCCTGCCCTTTGGATAGTAGCGGAGGTTTCCAGGATCGCTTCCGGGCTCATAATCAACCAATTCCTGCTCAAGCATTATCCTCACATGAGGTGGCTCCTTTTCCGCTATTCTACTTTTACTTATCTCATAGTTGGCAAACTTCTTGAGGTTCTCGTGTCCGGTGAAATCGAACTTGTCGACCTCGATAAGCTCTCCCTCTGGTGTAAGAATATACCAGTAACTCACGAGTTCCTCCTCTTTTTTCAATGCTTCAGAAACCTCTTCCTCCACCTTTTTTCCTTCTGGAACTATCGTTCTGCTCAGCTCGGCCAGTGGGTGACCCTTACAGCTCAACCTAAAGGCCTTGTAATAGCCAAAAGGAGCTCTCTTTACATTATATCCCTCTTCTCTAAGTTTCTCTTCAAGCTCTTTCAGGACATCAAGAGCAGCCTCAGGCCTTGCGAGCTCACTGCTAAGGTGGGCAAAGGGGTAGAGAAATATGTTTTCAGCTTTAACCTGAGAAGCAACATTCTTTATCTCCCCAAGAGCCTTCTGGACAACCTCAGCAGGGTTGCTCTCGTCGACTTTCTCAACACTGATGAAAACCGCCAGAACCTCCTCAAGTCTTCCCTTCTTATGTTCATCCTCTATCGGCTCAGGGCTTTTTATTGCCTTATCCTTAACCTCATATTCAAGATAGTCGCTATGGATTAAGAGCATTCTCATCTCTATCACCACCGTAAGCTTATGTTTAAATTACTAAAACCTTTTTCTCCAGCCTTATAAATCCAGCGGCAAGCTTAAAAGATTAAATCACAGAAACCTTTTGAGGTGGGGTGGATGGATGAAAAGAAAAGAACCAGAGACGGCACGCTTGTAATCCCGGGCGATTATCTTGGGGTTATAGAAGAGTATCTCCCTGGAGAGGGAGTTATAGAAGAAAATGGGGAGTTATACGCAACAAGAGCAGGTAGAGTCAGAATCAATGAAAAAAAGATGGAAATCAGCATTGAACCAGTAACTGATACACCTCCTTTACCAAAAGTCGGAGACATAGTGATAGGAAAGGTCGTAGAGGTGAAACCCCAAGCCACTATAGTTCAGCTTTTGAAGATTGAAGGAAGGCAGGGGTATAGAGAAATAGCAACCTCAAAACTGGCTGGAATCCACATCTCACAGGTCAGAGAAGGCTATGTTGAAGACATGAGAAAAGAATTCAAGATTGGTGATATAATCCGAGCCCGGGTTATAACAGATGAAAAGAGCCCAATTCAACTTAGCACCAGAGGAGCAGATTTAGGTGTTGTTTATGCCCTCTGTAGCAGATGTAGAAATCCGTTAGTTAGAAGAGGAAATCAGCTCATATGTCCCAAATGTGGTAATGTTGAAACAAGAAAAGTTTCAAGCCTTTATAGAAAGCTTCGTTGACGGTGTAAGATATGGTAGCAAAAAAAGTTATTGTTGTGCATGTAAAGGATGATGTTGAAAAAGAAGAATTCATGAAGGAACTCCAGAGACTTAGACTCCCCGCTTTCATCTATGTTCATGGAAAGCTGAACTCACTTAAAATAACTGTTCAAGGCACTAAAGATGAAATTAGAGAAGCTCTCAAAAAGATAAGAGAAATACAGCACAGAGTCAGAAGGAGGTTATATACAAACAAACAGGGGCTCTATAGATATAACCTCGATGATATTTTTAGAGAAGCTGGGGTGAGTGTTTCCACTCCTATTCTGCTGAAAACCCTTGAGCTTGAAGGTGAGACTGTAGAATTCAACGGTGAGAACCTCAAAACTTCACTTTCATGGGAGGAGATAATTAGTCTTGTAAAAAATCTGGGAGAGATGTTATCAGATATATCCCTTCAGACCACGAAGCAGATTAGAGAAGTTGTCCTTCCCGTTGCTATCACATTCAGTATTGACCCTGAGGAGGTTCTCAACCTGCTCGTGGAGCTTGGATT
>JAMOPD010000258.1 GCA_027064745.1 Thermococcaceae archaeon | reverse complement strand
CTCTGGAACTTTACTCTTCCCGATTATGATTTGGGGATTGTTCTTTACTTTGACGTTGGTAGCTAAGGATCCGGGCTTTTTCATAAAACGCCGCTTTTATCCTGCAAGCTGGAAAGCGTGGTCTGAGTTCATGACATTAATGAATCTCGGACTTATATTTGTGTATTTTCTAACAGTTCTCTACAACCTCAGAATAGTTTCAGGCTCTGCAATAAGCTATGCAGGCTTATCATTCCTTATCATTGTCTTCTTAGGTATCTACAGACTTCTAACTGCTGGGTGATACCATTGAGACCTATCATCTCCTTAGATTCTTATATGGCCTCTTCGTCGGCGGCCTGCTCGTTTTTGCAGGTTTGCTCACTTATCTCTGTAGAGATGAGCCGGGCTATGTCATAGGCTTCCGCATCGGCTACACATATCTCTCAAAAGAAGCTTGGAGGAGAGCCAACGCCTTCGGCGGAATAGCCTTGGTCATTCTTGGAGTAGCGGTAATAGCCATTAGCATCTTCCTGAGCATTATCTGGCTGATGGCGGTTTTATTCCTCGGAATGGCAGTAGTTTTTGTTGTTGTCTACTTGCTCGCGAAAAAGACATATGAAAGTGAAGCCCCTGGAAAGCCTGAAAGGGTCATAGAACCACCCGATATAAGAAAGTATCTTTATGCTCAGATTATAATGATAATGCTCTATCTCCCCATGCTTGGCAGGGCTCTCCAGGAACTGTTACTTATAATGCTCTTCATGCTTTTCATGACGTTCTTCTCAGGAAAACCGCTTGTCCTCCAGCTTTCACCACGTTTTACGGATAAGCTGGCAAGGGCTAGCGCTGAACTCATGACATTTCTGACATTCCTCTGCTTTGTATCCGGAGCAATGGCATTCTTCGGGGCAGGGACAGGCTCTGGAATCCTCTTTGCCCTAATAATTATTCCCCTTATGTTCGTTGAGATGTTCCGCTTTCTGCTGAAGGCCGGGGAAAAGGGATATGAATGAAAGTTGGAGGAAATGGGATGGGAAAGAAAAAAGTCAAGCTTTTACACTTTTCTCCGGGATATTTACATGCTTCTTGACATCGAAGTCATATATGTGTATCTCATCATAGACTTTTCCGACTTCAATAACCTCATTTCCGTTCATCATCATAACAAGCTTAAACTCGTACATTGTTCTCTCACTTATTAGCTTTCCATTCTTGAATCTGAGTTCAAGAATTCCATTCCAGACACTCACATTAGTGCCCTTCAGCGGTGAGAACATTGACATCATGTTTCTAAGGTCTTCGTTGCTTATGGTGTAATATAGGAACTGGGTGCCATTAACAAATTCAGTTCTATTGGGCTTTTCTGTCAGATAGAGCACAGCAAAGCTCACGGGGTTATAATTCCATGTGAGGTTGGCTATAGTTGCATTGTTTATTTCTTGGGTTATGCCGTTTGTTGCAATGTATATCGTATCTCCTACAACCACCTGATGGCTTACGGAGCTTCCTCCGTTTGGATAAACATGAGTTGTGCCATTTACTTCAGCTATTCTGTTTTTCAAGTCTACATATGCCTTCCTTTTGAGTTCAAAAGTTATGTTCTGCCTCTGCATTATAGTTCCATTGACTTTGAGTGTAAGTTGAATGTTCATTGTGGTGTTGTCTGTAAATGTAAAGTATTTGATGCTCTTTGCCAGTCCGAGGAGCTCTTCCCGCGTGTATTTCTTTAGTGGAGGGCTGGTTGTAGTTGTGGTACTGGTAGTTGAAATCGGGCTACTGGTTGTTGTGCCCCCTGTGCTGGAAGTGGATTGTGTCATTAAAGTTGAGCTTGAGCTTGAAGTTTTGCCTCCTATACACCCGGCGGTTATACTTATCAAGAGTATTCCAACAAGCAAAATTCCAATTTTTTTCATGTTTTTGCCTCCTACAACATTTGATAATATTTTCATGCCTCATATCTCTATTCTCTGAAGGAGTTCATCTTTACTTAAATTTTTTGCCAGTCCAAGCTTTATTGCATGTTCAAGCAGATAATCAGGAAATTCAGAATCTTCAAAGAATGCCCTAACCCCTATTTTTGGAATATAGAAAAAGTAAGCTCTTTTTACTTCACTTCCGATTTTTGCATTTGCAATCATAAAACCCTTCTCAACGTTAATCCTTATAACTTCAAAACTGAAAACCTCGGCTATACCAAGAAAGTTTTCAAAAAGTTTTTCCCTGGCATCTTTCAGAGCTTTATTAACAGCTTGACGGGAAATTCCCTGAGCTTCAGCTATCTCAACTTCCCGCATACCCTTAGCTCTCATAAGCCAGACCCTTTCCATACCCTCAGGCAGTTTGAACATTTTGAGCCACCTTTAGAACTGTTTTTATAACGTTATCTGCACTCCTGCAGGTTAGTAGATAAACGTCTTTTTTGGTTCTAATTAAGATGTAATCCTTTCCGTAAATGTCCAAAATGGCAAAACCCAATATTGCTGCCAAAACCATGAACATAGAAATATCATCACCTGTAATATTCCCAGTTTTTTGATATAAGAGGATTGGCAGTATAAATAAGTATGCAAGAATTCCCACAAGGATCCTTCTTGAAAATGGCAATATAAAAGCAAAAATGTAAAACAACCCGAATATTATCAGTCCAATGTCTCCAAAATAATATCCCTTTAAAAGCTCACGTGGCATGGTTATCAAATCAAAGAAAGCATAAATAATACAAATCACGAAGAGAGCTATCTCCCACTTAAAATATCTGGCAAGAAGCTTGCTGAGAGCTGTTATCTCCTCAATTTCACCGAAAGGTATCCTTATCTTCAACTTTCCAAAGACATACTTCAGCACAATTAAGCTTCCATCAATCCCGACCCCTGTTCCCCAGGATGCAGATAGAATGAGCCAGCCAAGAATCCATAACGGCCACCATACCTCAGACATAGCTCTGGGGAGAATGATAATAAGGGGAAATGCTATGACAACGAGAGCAAAAGGAATACCACTGAAATTCATGGGCCTTACGTTTTCAAGCTTCATCCTTATCACCTTTGTCAACCTTAGTAAGTTGACAAAATATTTAAAACTTTCGATGAGCTTAAGTAATTTTACAAAAACAATAAGGGGTGGTATTATGTCACTGGAGGAGCTCTACAGATACGCAAGGGACTATATGGAACCTAAAAATGAGGGGGCAAGGAAGAGGTTTGAACAGATGATTGGGTTATTCATGACCCTTGAGTTGCCAGGAAACGGGAAGGTTCTTGACCTGTGTGCCGGAACCGGAATAGCCGGTGCTGCCCTCACCAAGGCAACGGATGCAAAGCTGCTAACACTGGTCGACGCAAGAGAGGATGACCTCAAGCGCTCGGAAGAATGGCTTGAGATGGCAGGAATCGAGCCGGAGATAAGACTTGTTCGGGGAGATATTCGGGGGATAAACAAGCTCGTGGGAGAGCACGATCTGGCCGTTCTTTTCGGAAACACGATGATACACTTCGATCCCTTCGATGCCGTGAGAATATTTGCCGGTGTTGCTTCAACGCTGAGCGACGGAGGGGTTTTTATGATAGAGGACACGGACAGGGTTTACAGAATCCTCTACTTGATCGGGTACAAGGAGTTCCTTGTGGAGAGCAAAGGCGAAGACCACACCCTTGCCTCAGTCCACGAAGGCTATAACGTCTTCAGAGGAACGTTTAAACGCTCATACTATCTCCTTCCAGGCTTCAGGAAGGTGGGGGAGTTCGACTTCTACCACTGGAATCTATCCAGCCAGCTTGCCATTGGAAGGATATTCTTCAGGGAAGTTCAGCTTATACGGGCAGAAAAAGAAGGATTTTCAAGGCTCAGCGACGTGCTCATCTTCAGAGGACCTAGGAGGGAGATTGCGAGGCATGTCCTCGAAGACTTCAGCGTTCCATACAAAGAATGAAACATTCAAAGGGCATAGTATTCAGGCCGTCTATCCTTGAAGATATCATTTAACTCGTTTATCTTTTTATTCCTTGCGAGCTGAAGGTTAGCCTCGACCACAGCAACTTCCTCCCTATCCTCGCTCCCTACCGCCAGAACTTCAGCCTTCGGCGAGGCTATCGTGCTCTTGCCTATGAACCTCAAACCTCTCTCCTCACCTACTCTGTTGGCCGTTACTGTGTAAACTCTGTTCTCAAGGGCCCTTATCGGCATCGCCCTCGGTGCGTAGGGCATGACGAGGTTAGAAGGATGGGCTATTATGTGTGCTCCTTTTAATGCCAGCGTCCTCATGGCCTCGGGGAAGAACCAGTCGAAGCATATCATGACACCGACTTTGGCTATACCAATGTTAAAAACATGAAAACCCAAATTACCGGGCTCAAAGAAGAGTTTTTCCCTGTAGAATAGATGAATCTTGCGGTATTTACCCATGTAGCCCCATCCTATAGGACCAACTACTACAGCTGAGTTATAGAGTTTTCCTTTTTCATCTTTCTCTGCAGTTCCAGCCACGATAAAGACCTCATGCTCTCTTGCCTGCTCTACAAGAAATTCTGTAGTTTCTCCATCTGGAATCTGCATGGCAACGCTATCCACTTCATCCCTGCTCTTAAAATTGTAGCCCGTATCAAAAAGTTCTGGTAAAACAATTAGCTTGGCACCTTTTTCTGCAGCTTCTTGGATAAACTTTTCAGCTCTACTGAGGTTTTTATGCACCTCTAAAAGCTTGGGTTTCATTTGGATATATGCGACTTTCATAATGTTCCCCCATTTTTCTTATGCATATGATGCTTATTTCTTTTTATGCCTTACATGAAGGTTTAATCAAAACGATTATTTTGGCATGTATTTTGGCCTGTTTAAGTAGTATTTACCTATGATTCCCTATTGTGATAGGATTACAATCGCATCAATAGTTTATGCCATATAAAATGCTTCAATATTGATAAATAGGAAGAAAAACTCTGTAAATATTCTTTTCTGAAACCAAGCTGAAAAATGTTGAATTTTTTGGATGAGGCTTTAGCTTAGTTCTTTTCAGGTTTGGAATATGGAGAAACCTGAGGAGAAAGGTTTAAAAAGGGAGTCATGAAAGCCAACTTGGAACGATTACCGAGGTGATCATCATGAAGAGAAGACCAAGGAAATGGAAAAAGAAGGGCAGGATGAGGTGGAAATGGATTAAGAAGAGGATTAGGAGGCTCAAGAGACAGAGGAGAAAGGAGAGAGGACTTATCTGATTCCTCCACGGGCCGTTTGGCCCCCTCTATTCTCTCACCGAAGGTGGTGGGTTTGGAATATGGGCTTTTTGAGAAGCTTTCTATTGAAATCATGACTTCTCTTGGGAGGACTCTTCTTATAGCTGACCCACACATTGCCTTTGAAGCCTCCAAAGGGTTGAGAATCCGGACTAGGTTTGAGGAAAAGCTTGCTGATTTTGTGAATTCTAAAAACCCGGATGTACTTGTGATTCTGGGTGATGTGAAGGAGCCTTTGGGGCTGGGATTATTTACAAAGCGTCTCCTCATGGGTTTTTTCTCTGAGCTCGGCGATATTGAGGTTATGATAACCAAGGGAAATCATGATGGCAGGATAGAGGAAGTTGCCAGAAAGTTTGAAAATATAGAAGTTTCAGATTACTTTTTGGTAGACGATGTTCTGTTTATCCATGGGCACCAGAATCTTCCGGATGCTCAATTTAAAAATGCATACCTTGGCCATATACATCCTGCAGTGAACGTGAGATTTGGAAGTACATTAAGAAAGACGAAATGCTTCCTGAGGGTTAACAGGTTTTTGATTCTCCCAACTATAAATCCCTATATCTCTGGTTTTGATATCAGAACAGGAATAAGGATGATACCTTTCCTGAAGGATGCAAGCAAAGGTGAGGTGTATCTCCCTGAAGGGATTTATCTGGGCGAAATTTCTTTCCTCTAATCTTGATACTGCTAGGATAACCGGGAGAGCGCCTGAGAATAAATCCAGTAACTATTAAGCGGGCTCTCTAACTTATCCTGAGAGTATCCTAACCTTCTGCGTAAGACTTATTAATGTATATGAAGATATACATGCATAGGTGTGAAGACATTTTATGGGTGATACCATGGGTGACATTTATGAGAAACTTGAAAACCTGCTCCGCTCATTGGGATTAAAAAAGACCGAGCTAAAGATTTATAGATTGCTCTTAGATAAAAACAAACCCATGAGAATAACCGAAATAAAAGAGGAGCTGGGTATAAGCGAGAGAAGTGTCAGGGAGCACGTTATTAGCCTATACAGAAAGGGATTATTGAAGAGAGAGCTGATCCAGCAGGGCTGGCTGGGTTATGTGTATACGGCAACCGCCCCTGCTGAATTTCTGGAAAAACTGAAGCATAGGATAGTGACAAAAATAAATGAAATTGAGAGGGAATTAAAGGATAGAGATAACTTCTAAGGTCTCCAGAATTTCCACAGCTTTTTTGAGTTTTTCCCTGTTTATCATTCCGTATTCCTCCTGCAATGCTGTGAAGGCTTCTTCTTCTGGCAGGATTTCCCCGAGCATTATCAGCTCGTGAAGGTGTATCATAAAGGTTCTCTCTTTTGTCAGCTCTTTGAACTTTTTGTATGCCTCTTCATTAAGTTCCCTGATGAAGCGGAGCGAAATCATTCCCTTCTTCTCCCATTTCAACCACGGATGAGTTTTAAAGTTGTAGCCTGACTTAATTCCGAGGAATTTTGAATCCCTTGCAAGACCTCTCATCACAAGTTTCTCAGTCGTTTCTGTTTCTCTCTCGATGCTGATCTCCCCAAGATATTTCATGGCGTAACCCCTGGCGAAACGCTGGAGCTCCTCTTTTTCTGCTTTTGCCAAAGCTAAAGCAGTAGCCAAAACAGCTTTTCCAATTACTTCCAAACTTGCTTTGCTTATCTTTTCTATGCTGTCCTCGCTTGAGTGGTAGAATCTGTCGGGCCATGTTATGGGCATTACAGAGGGCACCCCAAAGAAGTTGAATATGTCATGATCGCTTCCCATGGTGTAGGAATAACTCCTAACCTTGAGCAGGGGAAGAGGCTCAGGGCTAAATCCTTCTCCCCCTGAATTGGCCTCTTTGATGAAGTATTCGAGGAGCCCAGACACGAGTGAAAAGCGTGATAACGGGGTTCTGACAACCATGATAGTTGAACCACCCCTGTCCTCACTTCCCCCCACCATGTCAAGGTTTATCACTGTGTAGTATTTGCTCAGATCAGCGTACTTCTCTATGAATGCCTGCGTCCCGAAATGTTCCGGAATCCAGAGAAATGCAAAGCCGAAGTGGAATGATTCATCATAGGCCTTGCTCAGGATTTTTGCGAGTTCTATGAGCATTGCACTGCCAGATGCATTGTCATTTGCCCCCGGTTTCGGATGGCAGAGATGGGCTGTGAAGAGAATGAAGGGTGGTTTTCCAATTTCTACATAGAGAATCGGCAGAACCTGTCTGTCCCTGATTTCTGCTTCAACCTTTATTCTTGCTTTAACGTTCTCTCCGTTTCTTAGCTTTCCTATTATCTTTTTTGCATCTTCCTCACTTATTGTAACTGCGGGAATTCTGGCCCATTTCAAATCCTTCTTTGTCAGGAAGAGGCCGATATATGGAAGGGCCTTTCCAGTTCCTTCCCGGAATGCAATGAATCCAGTGGCACCGCTTTTATTTGCCTTTTCATAGGCCTCTTTCCATTCCCTGTCGACCAGAACAATTTTTCCGTCGACTTTTTTCCAATCTTCCTCAGAGCCCACATACACAACTTCAGCTTCGGTTTCTCCACTTGGGGAGTGTGCCATTACCAAGAGAGGACTTATAGTGGTGGTTAGCTTTTTACCTCCAATTTCAACTTCGCCATGGATTAAGTCCCATGCTATTGGAGATTTCAGTGTGAGGTAGTGCTTCTTTCCATCATAGATCTCCTCCAGAATTTCAGCGTTTATTCCCCATATCCTAAGTTCCTTCTTTATGTATTCAGCTGCTTCAACCAGCTCTTTTGAGCCCTGAATCCTGTGGAACTGACTTATTTCTGCTATGTTGTGGAGGACTTCGTTAGCATCAAAAACCTCAGCCTCTTTGAGAAAGCGTTTCATGATGATCCCCGTAGGATATTGGCGGTTGGTTATTTAAGGTGCTCGGGCCCTTCAAAAGGTTTATATTGTTGGGTGTTAAGTTTACACCATGAGACGAAGTGAAGGGCTCCTGGGGTTCTTCATGCCATGGCTCACTTCCATCCTGTTCATTGCCATCGACTACTTCAACCCCTCCTGGTTCTTCAGAAAGCGCTTCTGCCTGGGAATTTCCGGCCTCGAGTGGCGACTCCGGTGCCACGATTTCTTTGATCTGCTCTTCCTGCTCTCCCCGCTTCTCATTGTTGTGCTCGTCACTTGGGGCCTGAGGAGGTGGAAGAAGCTTGACGGGCTCTCGGCCTTTGCTTTCACGGCCCTCTTCGGCCTCCCCGGGACGCTGGCCTTTTTCCTGATGCTTTCAATCGCAATGTCAGGAGAAGTTCCGAGAGGCTTCGGGGAGGATTTCTTCTTGGTGGTTCTCTTCATCTACGTGATCACGCTCATCGGGGTTGCGGGAGGTGCGTTAGCCCCAAGTCACGTGCCTGTTGAAGAGGAAACGCACGATGAAGGAAAATCCTATGCCGATGAGGTTTGCTAGTAGATAATACACCTCCAGATGCACTAAAACAGCATAGATAATCCACTGAACCAAAGCACCTGTCAGAGCGGCGATGTGGAAGTTCAGAAGACGTTTGTATAGGGGTTTGGTTTTGAGGTCTCTAAATGTCCAGATATCGTTCCATGTGAAGTTGTTGAGTATAGCTATTTCTGTGGCCGGTATGTTGGCACTTATTTTATCCATTCCTATGTTAACAAAAAGCCAGAGGAAAGCTTCATTCACTATGATGCCGGAAAGACCAACTACCATGAATTTAACGAGTCTATCGAGCTCTCCTTCCCATCTCATGAGCCTATAAATGTGTTTCAGATAGTTTAGCATGGTCTTTTTACCCAGCTTGCTCTCGCCTGCATGTCTCAGACCGAATGTAAATGGAACTTCTATAACCCTCTGGTATTTACCTTTTACAAGGATTTCAAGGAGGATTTTAAATCCAATTGGATTTAATGCAACATTCTCGACGACTTCCTTTCTGAGGGCAAAAAAGCCGCTCACGGGATCTTTTATATGCCTGATCTTTGGGAGCGCGACGCGGCCTATCATAATTGCTCCCTTTGAGATGAGTTTCCTGTACCAGTACCAGTTCTTAACTTTTCCACCTTTAACATAGCGGGAGGCTATGGCTATTTCTGCTCCCCTCTCAATAGCCTCCAAGAGCTTAGGAATAACCTCTGGTGGGTGCTGCAGGTCAGCATCCATAACGACAAAAACATCTCCGTCGGCTTCTTTAAAACCTTTGATAACGGCAGAAGAGAGCCCTTTCTCTCTCTGTCTTCTAATAACTTTAACGGGATATTTCTCTGCCAGGACTTGGGCTTTCTCCCATGTTTTGTCCGGGGAGTCGTCATCGACAATTACTATCTCAAAGTCATAACCGTTCAAGGCCTTACTGATTCTGTCAAAAAGCTCCTCTAGGTTTTCCCGTTCGTTGTATGTGGGGACTATCACCGACACCCTCATGATTTCATGCCTCCAATGGAAGTAAAATCATACTGTCAGGAGTTAGACAGCCCGTCAGGTGTTCTCACAGTTATCCTGACAGTATGGTAAAATCTCCCGTAATCTTTATAAGCCTTACAAGTGCCTTTAACACCGGGGGGCCGTGGGGTAGCTTGGCCTATCCTTCCGGCTTCGGGAGCCGGGGACCCGAGTTCGAATCTCGGCGGCCCCACCAGTTTGTCTGCTTTTTAGTCATTTGCAAGTAGGGTATAAAGGGAAAACTACTTAAACATTTTTGGCTAACCTAATTTGGTGAGTACCTTGGAGATAACAAAGAGGGAAGAGGAATATCTCGAAACGATGTATATGCTCCACAGGAATAAGGGAATTATCAGGGTAAAAGACATTGCTAAGCTAATGAAGGTTAAGCCTCCCAGTGTGGTCGATGCACTTAAAAAGCTTAATGAGAAGGGACTTGTCCATTATGAGAAGTATGATAGAATCCTCCTGACTGAGAAAGGAAGAAAAATTGCAGAGGCAACTTATTCTAAGCATGTTCTCCTCACGGAGTTCTTTGTCGAAATACTTGGCATTCCTCCAGAAATTGCGGAACAGGATGCCTGTCAGTTCGAGCATTATGTGCATGAAATCACCGCTGAGAGGATAAAAGAGTTTGCCAAGTTTATTCAGGAGCAATGCCCCTATGTTTTGAAACAGTTTCTGAAAGAAAAACTGACAGAAGACAAAAGGAAAAGATGATCTGAATTTGATGCATACTGTCAGGATAACCGGTGGGAGTGTCTGATAGCAAATTCAGTACAACTACTAAAC
>JAMOPD010000257.1 GCA_027064745.1 Thermococcaceae archaeon | reverse complement strand
TTGACAAGATCGAACTCTTTGTATTTCCCAAAGATATTTAATTTCTTCTTTTCAAGCTTTACACCAAAGTGCTTTTCCATGACTTCCTTCGCTATCTCCTCAGGATTTAGTCTATCTTCACTGCTTACTTCAACTGGCTCAGAATCATCGGCAAGCTTGAATCTTCCATTGCCTAAATAGATTAAAAATGCTCTCTTGTACAGAGAAGGATGGTGCTTCTTCGAGCTTTCCACGTTTTTTGATAGTCCTTTTAAATGAGCTTTTATCGTGTTATCCTTAAAAGGACAGTCAGGATAGTGTGTTCGAATGTAGTTTATCACGTCCGAATAATGGAACGATCTGCCATCCCTTCCAAGACTATAAGCCGCTTCCCTAACGAGTTCGTAAGCAGTCTTCTTATACTGGTAAGGCATTACACCTCACCCATTTTAGACCTTGAACATTATCCTCCTTCTTCCAAGCACTCTAAAGCTCTTTCCAAATTCTTGATGAAGACTCTTCTACCATTTTCAGAAGTTAGATCATGTTCAAGTGATACCGTTCTTACGTAAAGCTTGATCTTATCCTTTCCCAACTCCCAAGATGATTCAATCTTGCCGTTATGTGCTTCTGGATATATCAAGAGACACTTTTTGGCGCCAGTTTCTTTACAGTAAACATACATTTGGTATATGTCTTGCTGTGAGACTCCGTAATTCCTCTCCTCTTCGTTTAGGAGCTTATATTTCGTGTCGATTATCGCCTTTTCCTCACCTTCAAGAACTATATCTGGTATTAGCTCGAAATACTTACTGCTATTTTTAGTGGCTAAATATCCAACACTCTTCTGAATGTATATTCTACCCCTCACGTTCTCTGGGATGATTTCCCTGTTCATTCTGATCATTTCGGCTATAAATTCCTCAAACAGCTTTTCCATGGGGATCATGAGTGAAAAGGTCTCAATCTTGGAAGCTTGAAGAGTTAGTGT
The DNA here is from genome assembly GCA_027064745.1 of Thermococcaceae archaeon. GTDB lineage: Archaea > Methanobacteriota_B > Thermococci > Thermococcales > Thermococcaceae > Thermococcus. The sequence goes on along the minus strand of JAMOPD010000257.1, from coordinate 994 downwards.
CGATCCTTCGAGGATCAGCCTGCATATATCGATGAACGGCTTGAAATCAGCATTCAGCCTGTTGAATGTTATTCTCTCAACTTCTTGAAGAGTTATTGGAGATAAGGTGACTTCATCCAAAATTTCGAGTATTCTTCTTAGCATGAAGTAGTTTTCGGAACTTTTGGTAGTTTTTAATAGTAGATAGCACGTATATTTTAGGGTTCTGTTTATGAGGTTGTCCATGGATCGCTCGTAGTGTATGCAAGGTATTATGTGCAATCTTGCGGGATTCGTGTATCGTGCGAAGTCTATTCTCCCTTTGACGAATCGTAGTTCCTCCCGTTTTCTTACGTATTCATAGTTTTGCTTTACCTTCAGCAAGGATAGCAGGTTCTTTGCAAAAAGGTAAATTAGGATTTCAAAGAAGTCGTGTTCAACTTTTTCCAAGCTGGCATAATCGATTTCCTTAAATTTCCATCTCTGAGTGTATTCGAGCATTTTTAAGAGGTTTTTTGATGCTATTTTCTTAAGCTCATCTTCTTTGCCCTTCTTCAAAAATTTAGGAAAGATTTCTATCGTGATGTCTCCAGCCTTTATAACTCCGACATAGTTCAGGGCTTTTATCTCATCCCACCTTAGCTCTATTACTTTCTTTTCGCTCATCTTCTTGAGTTCTCCTATCGTTTCGGTTGTTAGAATCAGCTTATCGTTTTCCTTGTCATAAGAGTCCTGATTGCCTGCTTCGAATTTCTTTGATGTGTATTCGAACAATGTAACGATGTTACTCACTTTATTCACCTCTTTGAGCCAGTTCTCTTAAAGCGTTTAGAAAGTCATCGTCGCTGAAGTCCTCCATCTGCTTGAACTCGTATGTGATTTCGTTTTCATCCACGATAACGAATTTATCACTCAAGACTTCCTTCAGCTTCTTTGGACTGTCGTAGAAGTATTCTTGGAGTAGCGGGATGACCTCATGGAACCAGATATACTTCAGAGTTTCTATAGTCTTATC
>JAMOPD010000256.1 GCA_027064745.1 Thermococcaceae archaeon | reverse complement strand
TGGACCTTTATCCTCCCGCCGATACCTGGCCCCTCGCTCAGATACATGAACTGGGAGAAGAACTCGCGGTAGTCCATTTCAATCACCTAAAATCCTCAAAAATTCGCGAAATGATTTACAATTTCGTTTGAGCTTTTCGAACTCAAGTTTGTCTACATAGTTAGGAAGTTTGTACTTATCGTATCCTTCTCGTCTCTTCAGTTCATCGGAGGGTTTGGTGCTCCAATTATAGTCCAGACTTCTGCAAATCCATTCTTCAATCTCGTACTCAAACAAGAGAATTTTAACAGGTGTCTTTACGTTTTTAGGAATGTGTTTTTCTACATCTTTTTTTCTGGAGTCGTAGTTGGATGGCCCATCCCCGTCGTAAACCACGAGGATGAAATCCGGCTTAGCAAGTTCAGTTGCCGTAATTATTCTGTTAAGCTTTGGATCGCAAAGGAATGGCGCGTGGATGGGGTTTTTTCTTCCCCGAATTTTCTTGAGCCTGACAGCGGCAAGTCCCTCACGATTCAATCTTCTTAGAAGACGCTTGAAGAACTCCCCGCCGTAGGCGTCTTCGGTTATTATCACTATCTCTCTGCTCATGCCCATCACTGTTCGTCGTTTTCAAAGAGCGAGCCGTAAAGCCATCCTTCACTGAGAGTTATGCCCTTCTCATTGAGGAACTTTTTGATTTTCTCAGGGTCTTTTATTCTTTTGAAAACAGTCTCACCATTCTCTTTATCGACGAGCACGAGGTCAGAAGGCTCGACGATATCAACGACAACCGGTGAGTGGGTCGTAATAATAACCTGGCTCTCGCTCTCTCTAAGGGTATCTATTATCAGTTCAAGGGTTTCAGGATGGAGGGAATTCTCTATCTCATCGATTATCAATAGTGGATGCTTAAGATAAGCGGCGGTGAGTATTGCGAGAACCTTGTAGAAGCCATCCGAAATTCCCGGTGGAGCGAGCTCAAGGTCGTTCTCAAAGACCTTCATCATGACCCTTCCATCCTCAGTTAGCTGGAAGAAAACTCTCGTATTGGGGAACGCTATGGAGAGGGGTTCAGCTATCTCCTCAGGTAATCTACCTTCGCGGAGCCAGATGTTATACAAAAGAGGGATAAGATTTGAAGCGTCCTCGCTGAGGGTTGTTTCCTTGCGGGGATATTGTGGCGTTTTTGTGGTTTTAATGAGAATCTGCCGTAGGGTTAATACAGTACTAAACAATTGACGCAGTCTAATAGGCACTTCAAAATGCAAAGGAACTCGTGTGTTTTCTTGTAATACTATTGAAGGACTCATTAGAGGAAACGTGAACATATGAACCTGGCATGGATAACACAATGAGTATGCCACATTTTTGTCCTGGGAATATATTCCCTCCATGGAGGTACAGATATCCAAAACAGTAAAATCAGCACATCTTTCAGGAAGCATGTATTCATTGTCATGGAACTGCAAGGATATTTTATCAAAAAGTCTATTCTCAACATGGGGGGGAAGTTTTTTCAAAGCCTTGTCAAACCAGGTGGGGGAGTATGAGACTGATAGGAGTTTCCCTTGTTTCTCTATTTTCAAATAGTCCTTAACCTCAATAACCTCTTTCAAAATCTGAAAACTTCCCCCAGTTCCAGTAAAAGTCGTCTCAAAGTAAACATCATAGCCCTCAACGTCGAATAACATCCCCACAGTTATCGGCAGTTCCTCTTTTCCAGCCCAGACAACATTGTTGTAACCCCACCATTCAAGGAAAGGATTAGTGTCATGATCGACGTAAATTTTTCTGAGAAGTTTGAAGACCTCAACAAGATTTGTCTTACCCGAAGCGTTGGGACCAATAAGGACATTGAACTTACCCAGTTCAACCTCGCACTCCTTCAGACTCTTGAAGTTCTTAACAATGAGCTTCTTCAGCCTCACGCTCTCACCGAAGATTAAAAACGGCTAAATGATTAAAAGACTTCCGCTCACACCAGCTTCAGATGG
>JAMOPD010000255.1 GCA_027064745.1 Thermococcaceae archaeon | reverse complement strand
AGTTAGAATAAATGAAAATGCTGTGGAAATAGCGAGGAAAATGTTTCTGGATGGAAAACCTGTGGCGAGCATATGTCACGGTCCACAGGTACTGATCTCAGCTGGCGTGCTGAAGGGGAGAAAAGGCACAAGTGTCATCACAATAAAGGATGACCTGATAAACGCAGGAGCTGAGTATGTGGATGCAGAGGTCGTCGTTGATGGGAACTGGGTTAGCTCAAGGCATCCCGACGACTTGTATGCATGGATGAGGGAGTTTGTGAAACTGCTGAAGTGAGTTTTTTCTTCATTTTTGTATCTATTTTAACGTTTCTGGTGAGTAAAGGTTATATATCGGGGATTCTACTTTCAACTGGTGGATAGAATGAAGAGAAAGATATTTGTGCTTGCGGTTATCATAGTAATCATAGGGGCTTCCGGCTGTATTGGGAATTGGAATGACGGAAAAATTGAGGGAGAAATGCATTCTCTCGGGAATTTCAATGCGAGTTCTTTGATGGTGAAGGATGTTGTTGGGGATGTTATAATCGAGCAGGGCTCTTCCAACGGGATACGGGTTGAAACAACACTACCTCTTAAATACCGTAATGGGAGCATGTTAGTGCTATACTGTCCCAAAGAAAATGGGAGGAATAAGTGTAATGATTACAAAAATGGCATCGTGAGGATAAAAACAGATATAATGGCTATCATAATCAAAGACACTGTTGGAGGAATAAAAAGCACGGCAAAGGTGGCAAGTTTCAACGCATCGGATGTTGTTGGCAGGTTCAGGCTGGAGTTCAACACCTCCTTCGTGAGCATGAGAAACATTGTTGGAGATGTGTGTTTTGATGGTTCAGTAAAGAAGGCGGAGATAGAGAATATTGTCGGTAAGGTGGAGCTCAATCTTGAAAGTGCCAACGAAATATCTATAAAAGACGTTGTAGGGGATATTGATGTAAAAGTCCCCACGAATGCGCGTGTTGGTTTAAAATTCAAAGACTCCATAAACTTGAAGCTTGATGTGGATGAGAGCATTTACAACGGATCGAAACCCCTTAAACTCAACCTCTACAATATAATTGGGAAAGTAAAAATTGGAAAATGAGGGCAGGTGAGGAGTGTGGAGAAGAAACTCAGAAGGTCGAAGAGAGAAAAAGTTTTCTTAGGGGTTCTTGGAGGCATTGCAGAGTATCTTGACCTCGATCCTACCGTGGTAAGGATTGGCTTTGTTGTTCTCTTTGTATTTGCTCCTGTAACAATGACGTTACTTTACTTCCTGATGGCCCTAGTAATGCCCCCAAAGGGAGAAACTCATGAAAAGTCTTTGGATACCAGAATAAATGAGATAGCCTATGAGACACGGGAACTTTTTTCAAAAACCTCGGATAAAAGAAACATGGAAGCAATTGCACTAATATTGATCGTCATAGGTGTGGCAGTCCTCATCAAACCGTTCCTGCCGCCTTTTCCCTTCACAAATGGGGAGACTCTCGTGGCATTGTTGCTGATAGCTCTTGGAGCACTCCTTATCATGAGAGGTGATTAAATGAGGTCTTTTGGCATTATCCTCATATTTTTAGGGTTTATTTTTCTCCTAAAACAGTTTAGACCTGATTTTTTGATATGGCTAGAGCCTTATGCAGGTTATATAAAAGCCGCTTTTTGGGGAGTTACGCTGATAGTGTTAGGGTTCCACATCCTCGTAAAGAACAGAACTCTGAAGACTTTGATACTCGTCTTATACCTCCTCTATCTTGCCCTCTATCTGGTGATGTGAATGGAGAGATGGAGAATTATCAAAGCATTTCTCTTGGGGCCCCTTCTCGAAGCCTCGATACCAAAGCCGGGGAATGTTAGCAGATACAGGGACTTCGATGATCTGACATTTTATCACTTCCTTTTTGGTAATACCGCCTTCATTGATATTCTCCATGAAACTACGAAGATTGGAGGGCTGATAAAGAAGGGAACCTATAGGCTCACTGAAGCAGGTATGGGGGAGC
>JAMOPD010000254.1 GCA_027064745.1 Thermococcaceae archaeon | reverse complement strand
ATCTTTGACCTCATCCCACAAGGCAGCTTTTTGGAGAGCCCACTCTACTCTTTCTCTTATTTCCGATCTTTTCCTTAAGATACCGTTGTATCTCAAACCGATCGCCACATTTTCAAATATGGTTAATTGTGGAAAAGGGTTTGGATATTGAAAAACCATTCCCATCTCCCGTCTTATCTTGGTGATGTCTACATCTTTAGAATAAACATTCTCACCGAAAAATAACACTTCACCCTCAACTCTGGCATTTTCTTGAAGATCCAAAAGTCTATTCAATGCTCTCAAGAAAGTTGATTTTCCACAACCACTTGGTCCCATAAGGGCAAAAACTTTTCCTTTTGGTATTTTTAAGTTCACACCCTTTACTACATGGTTATTCCCATAGTATATATGAAGGTTCCTTGTTTCTATAGCTATCTCACTCATAGCTTCACCTCCTTTATCAATACCCTGAGAGGTGTGAATATAGAAAGGGATATAAGCATTAGTATCAAGGATGCTCCCCAAGCGATAGCGTGGTCATAACTGCTTGGGCTTTGGACAAGATTGTATATAAGAAGTGGAATAGCCCCAATAGGTTTTGTGACACTTTTTGGAAAAACTTCATATAGACCTCCTGCTGTGAAAAGAAGCGGGGCAGTCTCACCTGCAGCTTTTGCAAGGCCTATTAAGATACCTGTTATCACACCCTTTCTGGCCATTGGAAGCATTACATTGAATATAACCTTAGATTTGGTTAGCCCAATTGAGTAAGCAGCTTCTTTGTATGTAAATGGTATCTCCCGCAGAGCCTCGGTTGTATAGACAGCGACATATGGGATAAGTATTAGCGAAAGTGCTATAGCACCTGCTATAGCAGAGTATCTCCCCATTGGTACAACTATTATTCCCATGACAAATACTCCAACTAATATCGTGGGAAATTCCATCATAATTTGAAGGAGTAATCTTGCCCATTTCCCCAAGAAACTTTTGGGATATTCGTATACATGTATTCCAACGAGGACAGCTATTGGAACACCAATCACGCCGGAAAGACAGGTTAATATGGCACTTCCAACTATGGCAGGTCCAATTCCACCTTCAGAAAGAGGAGCAGTCAGGAAAGAACTTCCTTTTTCTAAAAGGACAGGAAAACCTTTTAAAACAAGAACTACAACAATGCAAATAAGCGGAAGAACTGCTATTAAAGCGAAAAAAACGACTACAAATGTAAATATCGCATTTTTTATTTTTCTAAATTTTGACATTCATCTGCCACCTCCGTAGCATCCATTTTCCAAGAATCTCTATTGTTAAACCCACTATAAAAAGTATCAACCCTGCAGCAAAGAGGACAGGAGTCATGTATTCGTATATGAAGGCATTTCCAAATTGGTTTGCTATAAGTGAAGAAATCGTATACCCCGGTGAAAAGAGTTTTGTGGTAAGAGAGAAAGTGTTTCCAATTACCAAACTGACCGCAACAGTTTCTCCAACAGCTCTTCCAAAAGAGAGTATCATAGCCGAAACTATGGAAGGTTTTATGTAAATAAGGAACAATTTTACTTTTTCATACCTTGTAAGCGCAAGAGAGGTAGCTGCTTCCTTGTAAGTGAAAGGAATCATAAAGTATGCTTCTCTTATCATAGCAGCTGAGAAAGGAGTAACCATTATCGCCAAAAGCAAACCTGCGGCAAAGTAGCTATAACCCCCTGTCGGGGGGTAATCGAATATAGGAATGAAGTGAAGGTGACTGTAAATAGGTTGCATTACATAATCCCTTAAAATGGGAACAAGGATAAACGCGCCCCATATTCCATAAATTATCGTTGGGACCCCAGCCATTACATCTGAAATGATGATGAAAAAGTTTTTAAACTTTTTTGGAATTATGTCTACCACAAAAATCGCATAAGAAATTGACAAAAAGAGAGATACTAAGGTAGCTATTGCAGCTGTGTAGACGCTTCCCCATATCACTGCAAGAAGCCCGTATTTTTCTTCCC
>JAMOPD010000253.1 GCA_027064745.1 Thermococcaceae archaeon | reverse complement strand
GAGGAAGAGGAGGAGATTGACGTCAAAGCCGAGTGGGAGGAGCTGAAGGGGATTAATGAGGAGCTTGCTAAGGTAGATGAGAGGATTGAGGGGTATTTGAGGGAGCTGGGGTATTGACGATGGTATCTGAGTCTCCAATATTTTGGATGATGTTCGTTTTTCAATTGGTGCTTTGGATAGTCCTAAACTTCACCAAAATTGGTAGAATTATTTCTGTGCTCTGGGGTAGTACGACCCTCTTGGGATTCATTTACCTCTACACCCTAGGCCCTTATGGATTTCAACATGCTTGGAATGTTGGGCACTCGGGAAATGTTACACTAATTACCAATTTTACTATCAAATACTTTGAAGATCTAACAAATTACATTATCCAGCTTGTAGTTCCACCGTGGATGGGATTTTTCATGGGATTTCCATTATCTCGCAGTGGGAGAAGTGATATGGGAGGGTTTGGAATATGATCGAAGGCATAACTGAGGGATACATCCTTGTTCAGTTATTCCCTTCACTTGCCAATCCAGAGTTTCTCGACAAATTAGGGGGCATTTGCTATGATAATCGTCGGCTTTCTTGTTGAAAAACACTTCATATCCCGCCCGTCGCTCTTTGCCAATGTTATCGCATTGAATATATACTTAATAGCCCAAAGAATTTCCAGTCCATTTTTGTGCCTCTATGCCAATGTTGGCTTAGTTCTTGGATTTATTGCAATACTAGCATATTGGAGCGATACATCATTGTCGTGGTTGTTTTATAGTGTAGCTTATGCGTATAATTCAGTCTTTGTAGGGCTTATAATTTTAGCACTATGAGGTGAATCCAATGCAAACTAAAACCAAGTTCAAGAAAACCCTAATCGGCGAGATTCCTGAGGATTGGGAGGTTGTTAGGCTTGAAAGGGTTGTGGATATTTATGATAACCTGAGAGTTCCCCTTAGTGAAATGGAACGAGCAGATAGAAAAGGGCCTTATCCTTACTGTGGAGCAAATGGGATAATAGACTACATTGATGATTACATATTTGAGGGGGAGTACATACTTCTGGCAGAGGATGGGGGACGCTACGGTTCCTTTGAACCTTCTGCATATATCATGACTGGAAAATTCTGGGTTAATAATCATGCCCATGTTTTAAAAGCGAAAGAAGGAGTTGCTGATAACTGGTTTATCCTTTATGTTTTGAATTTTTTAGATTTAACTCCTTATGTAGTTGGTTCCACAAGAAAGAAGCTTAATCAAAGCCACATGAGAAAAATCCTAATCTCACTCCCACCTCTCTCCGAGCAAAAGCAAATCGCTCAAATCCTCCGTACAGTTGATGAGGCGATTGAAAAAACAGACTTAGCAATCGAAAAGACGGAGCGCTTAAAGAAGGGCTTGATGCAGAGGCTTTTAACGAGGGGGATCAATTTATTCGCTATTAACCAACACAAGCTAATAAAAGCCATTGGAAGAGCTTTCAAGAACAGAGACTATGCTTTTGGAAGGGAAGAAAACTTAGTCAGTCATTTGGCTGGGTATTTAAGAGAGGAATTCCCTAATTGGAACATAGATAGCGAAGTTGAAAAGGACTCCCGCAGAAGAAGGCCAGATATCATAGTCCATAAAAGAGGTACGCCATTTAATCTTTTTGCAATTGAAGTTAAAAAGATCGAAGATGCAAATGCTATTAAACACGATATCGAGAAACTTGAAAATTTAATGCTAGGAGAGAGATATAGATATGCCGAGGCTGTTTTCGTAGGGTTTAACATAAAAAATCCAGATAAAATTTCGAGTCTTTCAGAAAAAGTCAATTTTATCCTAGTTACTGAAGACGGAAAGATTTACATTAAACCTCGGGAGAGAACCTTTAAGAAGACCGAAATCGGGGAGATTCCTGAGGAGTGGAGGGTTGTAAGGATTAAAGACACAGGAAAGGTAATCACTGGAAAAACTCCACCAACTTCAGAAGCGAGATATTGGAACGGAGGAATCCCGTTTATA
>JAMOPD010000252.1 GCA_027064745.1 Thermococcaceae archaeon | reverse complement strand
CTATGAAGTTCTGGGCAACATCGGGAGAATACTCCTGCACCTGAACTTTGTTGTTGGTTAAATCAACCCGCAGAATTTTTCCCCACCAGCCTTTCATTGACATGTCAAGATCACCTCGAAAGATTTTCGATTGAAAGGATATAAGGTCTTCGCAAAAGAAATCGTTTTACCTGATAAATCAGGTTAAACTAGCTCATTAACATACATGGGCAAGATTTATTTAGCAACACGGCTATTCAGTGAGGGGGAGAAGTGTGATAATAGCTGAGATTGAGAAGCTTAACCTTGAAATTCCAGACAATGCATGGTTCAGTTTCTTCAATACCCCTTATCCCGGTCATAGGGCAGGGGCTGCCGTTGACGTGTATTTCCCGGATAAAGCCCTCTTTCCCTTCGAGGAGGGCAGAGTATTAGAGGTAAGGAAGATCAGAACACCTCAATACGTTCCGGCCAAGGAAGACTACCTGCTCATCATTGAGGTGGATGGCCTCTGCCTCAAGGTGCTCCATGTCATGCCCTCTGTAAAAACCGGAGAAAAACTCAGTCTCTACGATGAAATTGGTTCTATGATTGTTTCTGGATTCTTCAGCCCGTGGAGTGACAGACATGCACATTTTGAGCTGAGGGACTGTAGGGACAGATACAGAGCTAGAGGGGGTTTTTTAATGCATCCAAAAATTCTGAATCTTGTACCGGTGGCGAAGGGAAATGAATTTGAGGTTGTGGAGAAAAATGCTCGCTATCTCTGGCTGAGGCCTGTAAAAAAGGGAAGGAAGAATTTGACACCCCTTGAATTCAGCGAAATTCCTATTGAGGGTGGTCTGCCGCACTATCGCTATGGGGCAGTTTTTGGTTCTGCCGAGGAGGTTGAGATTTTTGGCCTAAAGATACCAGCTGAAAAGAGGCTTCCAAATGGAGTAACTCTGTTTGAGGCACGCTTTCAGGTTCTGGCCAACGGACAGGAGGTTAAAGGTGTTGGAATTTACTGCAATCAGGAGATGATAAAGCTGATCGGAGGCAGCTTTGAAGTGGGAGATTTGGTGAAGATTGAATTTAAATGATGGGGGTGACGTTGTAAGGTTACTAGGAGAGCTCCTCTCTTAAACCCCTTGAAGTGGAAGGATTTCTCTCAAATGATTTCTTGAAGGATTCAGAAGTCTTCTTTTCCTGAGGAAATGTTCAGTACATTTTCTGAGGGAAAACCTATATAATCAAACTCTCTCACCACTAACACTGAAAAATAGTAAAATCAACGTGAAATCAAATGGCAATGGTGGAGATCGAACTTAAAAACTTACCTTTTGAAAATTGGGAGAATTCACTTCTTAAACACCTTGATGTCGACCACAACATGCCACACTCCCGGGGCATAGCGTTTGATGACCAGCTCCTTGAGTCTCTCAGCCTCGTAGCCGTGCTCCCTCGCGATTTTCCAGAACGTCCTGAAGGGCTCCTCCGGCATCAGCCTCTCCGGAACTGTGTTGTGATAGTGTATAACAGCCTCTTCCTTCGCTATGCTGAGCGCCTTTGGAATGAACTCGTGGGTTCTTATGACATACCCCATGAGGATTCTGTCCGCTATGCCCTCGCCGGGGAAATCGCGGTTGTCGATATTGTATGCCATCATTCTGTCTTGCACTCTGTTGAGTTCAATGTTCTCGACGAGGAATTTGAAGGTATAGGGGTTTTTTTCAATCGCAATCACCCTGGCTTTGCAGTGCTTGGCTATTGGAAGAGAGAGGTGTCCTATTCCTGCAAACATATCGACAACAAGCTCATTCGGTTTTGCTATGCTCGCCATTCTAATTCTCTCTTTGACATTGGCCGGAGAAAACATCACTCTTGACACATCGAGCTTGTAAAAGATGCCGTTCTCCTTGTGGATTGTTACAGGGTCATTTCCATAGATTATCTCATAGTGTGGCTCCCTAAACTCCCCCAGAATCCAACCTTTCCTCAAGACAGTTTTAACCCCAAGAACTTGAGCATAA
>JAMOPD010000251.1 GCA_027064745.1 Thermococcaceae archaeon | reverse complement strand
TTTGACACAACTACAACCTTACTTCCCAACTTTGCAGGGATTGAAAGGAAAGTTGGACTACTTAGTGCCTCTAAAATATCAGCTATTGGACCACTAACAAGTGACACTGTTATTAGAAGTAGTGTAATTGTAGCCTCTCTAATTTCCTTTTTTAAAACATCCAAAGGATATGTATCGGATAGATACGCAATATAAGTACCATTACTGGAATTTGCTTCAAACACTAGAGTTTTGTCTATTGGATGAGTAGGGGTAACAACCCCCTTCACTTTTTGTTTAATTACTTCAATGGCCCCCTGTCCCAGGTTGACGATGTCAAAATCTAAAAGTTTGAGAAATTCCACATAACTAGGAATAAATTCCGGAGATCCAAAACTATACCTCTGAAGATGCATATGAACAATTTTCTTTCCATCGGGAAGTACTAAGACCTGCACATAACTTCTGTCGGGATCCTCAAAATAGAATGCATCAGTACTCATTGCTATCGGATTATGTAAATCTGAAGGAGAATATAAGAGTAATACCGCCGCATAAGTTCCAGGAATGATATTATTTGGTAATTTCCACGGAACATAAACAATTGTAGGTTCATTTTGTTTTATAGTTATATTAACAGGTAACTCGATTGTGGTGGCATTTGGCAATGTAATAAGTATGCTTCCAACAGCTGTGCCCCCAGTATGGCTCTTTAACCATATCTCAAATTCTAAAGTACGAGAAGGTGGAAGCTCTTGAAGGTTTATGACATCCGGAGTATCCCAAGGGGTTAGAAGATAAAACTGAATGTTGTCGATAACAACACTCCTTTTAGTTTTCCAGAGTATTTTTGTCACTGGTGTAAATGATTTTGGTATTATTAGACTTTTTCTTTCTATAATGATATCTTTAGGAGTCATCTTTTCTATAGTGCCTGAAACTTCAGAGCATAGGGTACAATTTGGTATATCTCCCTTATAATCAGTTTTAAGAACCCAAATATCACATTGCCATGAGCCACAAGCTCTGCCAACTAACACGAGGTTATTCTCCATAGTGAATGTAACAGCGTTAATTACATCATCAGTATGCTTAGAGCCATATCCCCTCACCCATTTAATGTTCCCATTTGTATCTAAGCAAAATAGATAAGTATCTGCTAAAGTACCATAATTAACATACAAAGCTCTCCCAACTATAACATCTCCTTCTGGAGTCACTGTTCCAGTCGCATCAGCTCCAAAAATTTTCGCCCACAATACCTCACCATTTTTATCCAGTTTCATCATGATAAATCCCACTATGACAATATTTCCCTCTGGTGAGACAACAACTGAGTTGGGTGAGCTTCTATAATTGCCATAGTATTTTTTCTGCCATTTTACATTTCCATTTTCATCAAGCCTAAGAACCCAGCTGTAAGCCTTATTAGTCTTAGTTATTAAACTCTGAGTCAAACCTGCAACTATAATGTCCCCATTCGGGACAATGGCAACTGCAGAAGCCCAATCCCTATCTCTTCCTCCGTAAGTCTTTTGCCATTTAACATTACCGTTATCATCCAAACGAAGAACCCAAGCATCATAATCCCCAGCGCCGAAGCTTCTTGTTGAGCTTACGACAATGATATCCCCATTGGAAGCGATAGCGACATTAACATCCACCCAGCCATCACTCTCGTTCCCACCATAGGTTTTCTGCCACTTGATGTTACCGTTATCATCCAAACGAAGGATCCAAATGTCTTCCCCACCAGCACCGAAGCTGTAAGTGTAGCCAGCAACAATAATATCACCATCAGGAGCTATTACAACACTGGAAGCGACATCTAAGTCATATCCACCATAGGTTTTCTGCCATTTAATGTTTCCTTCACCATCAAGCCTAAGAATCCATGCATCAATATCATCATTAAATCTACCGATGTAGCCCACAACAATGATATCACCATTGGGTGCTACTACTGTAGAGCGTGCCTCCTCTGAGCTTGAACCATAACCAAAAACAGATGGACCACCAAATCTTCCCCTCCATTTGATGTTTCCATTTTTATCCAAACACCAAACTAGGCTTGCTGAAGGATAGTTATAGCCTAAACCGAAATATCTGAATAAACCTCCAACGAGCACATCTCCATTGAATATAGAGATTGTGCGGATAAATACAAACACTTCAAGTGGGTGTCCAGGATAACTTTTTTGCCAAATAAGATCACCCCTGGGATCCAAACGTAAAATCCAAACAGTATTGACCTTATGAGCAAAATTTAGTTTATCTCCAGCAATAACAATATCACCATTGTCAGCTATTGCAAGAGCACGGCCCCACTCATTTCCTTCTTTCCCGTAAGTTCTCTGCCATTCCACGTTACCCTCGCTATCAAGCCTGAGAACCCAAGCATCCCAGCCACCAGCGCTGAAACTTGTAGTGGATCCTGTAACAATAATGTCCTCACTGGGGGTAACAGCAAGAGCGGAAGCATCATCATCATTGCTTCCACCGTAGGTTTTCTGCCACTTAACGTTACCGTTCTTGTCCAAACGAAGGATCCAAAGGTCTTTCCCACCAGCACCAAAGCTTTCAGTATAACCAGCCACAATAATATCACCATTCGAAGCTAAAACAATCGTGCTAACTTCATCTGATCCGTTCCCACCGTAGGTTTTCTGCCATTTAATGTTTCCTTCACCATCAAGCCTAAGAATCCAACCATCATAACCACCAGCACCGAAACTATTGGTGTAACCAGCGACAATAATGTCACCATTTGGCGTTAGAGCAACCGCATGGGCTTTATCATCTCCATCACCTCCAAATGTTTTTTGCCATTTTATGTTCCCATTTTCATCCAAACGGAGAACCCACACATCATAACCATTAGTTTTAGTGTTATTGGTATATCCCACAACAATGATATCACCATTTGGTGTTAGAGCAACTCCAGTGGCATCATCATTTTCTATTCCACCATATGTTTTCCACCATATAATATCTCCGGAGGATGAGATTTTCATGACAACACCATCACGGCTTGAAATCATTGAGCCAACTGCTATTATACTTCCATCTGGAGAAACTTTCATATCGCTAATTTTGCTACTCCAAAATTTCCCATATGTTCTAGCCCACTTATCAGAATCCCGACATTGGGCTTGTACGGTTACATTTACTATGGAAGCCGTTACGTTAGTCTTGATAACTTTACCCAAGGAGGCTGTTGTAGACAAATTTGAGGTTGAAGTTTCTAAAAAACCAGTTACATCTACATTTATTTTTGGAGTTCTTACCTCTGAATAAACAGAGTATATCTTTGCGTTTGTATATCTACAAATGGAACAGCCAGATATATTCCCATTACCGGGAAGTTTTAGAAGTGCAGCGTCCCCATCTCTATGCCGGAGATAAAAGTCACTTGCATTATATATCCCCCCTATAACGATGCTCCCATCAGGGATCAAAGCAATCGCTTTGGGTACATCCTCTTTATTTCCTCCGATTGCGATCTGCCATCTTATGTTTCCGGAGTTATCCAGCCTCAACAGCCAAATATCATCTTCTTTTGAAGATTTACCGGTTGTATATCCTGCGAGAACTATATCACCATTAGGCGTGCCTATTATATCTGGAGTGAGAAATGAGAAATAAACCCGATTCGGATGGTCTCCTTTGTAAACCCTTTCCCATTTTATATTGCCATTCTCATCAAGCTTGGATACCCACAAATAACCCATATCCCATGCAAATACTGTAGAGTTAAACTCCTTCATATCTCTCATTCCTGCAACAATGAGCTCATTTCCCAGTATAACCACTGAGGATGCCACATCAACACCATTACCTCCAAATGTTTTTTGCCATTTTATGTTCCCATTTTCATCCAAACGGAGAAGCCATGCATCTTGATTATCCGCATCTATTAGTTTACTACCAACAACAAACATATCTCCGTTATGTGCAATGGCCACATCCCAAAACTCACTACCAAGCCCACCATAGGTTTTAGACCATTTGAGATTACCGTTTTTATCAAGTCTAAGAATCCAAGATCTACTTTTACTTGAATCAGTATGGCCTAAAACAATGATGTCCCCTTTATATGTTGTGATGGAAATAGCCCCGTCATCTTTAGAGCCTCCATATGTTTTTTGCCATTTCACGTTTCCATTTTCATCCAAACGAAGAACCCAAATATCTCGTTCTCCAGAACCAAAGCTTTCAGTAGAGCCCGCAACAATAATGTCACCATTGTCGGCGATAGCAATTGCAGTGAATACGTCTACACTTTTTCCTCCATATGTTCTGCTCCATTCCACTTCCCCGCTTGATGAAAGTTTCATTACAAAAGCATCCCAACTTCTTGTACTCGAATATACCATACCAACTGCAATAATATCTCCATCTTTGGAAATCTTTATGTCATTTACAGAGCTTCTTCCTAAGATGCTGTAAGTTTTAATCCAATAAGTAGGGCCATCGTATATATTTGAAATTGAAGTTCCAGCAGCATTAACAGGGTACACCACCTCAAATATAGAGCTAATAAGAATCAGTATCAACAGAGAGGAAGTTTTTTTCATATGACCGCCCCTCCATTACCATACTTGTCCAGCATTTATAATAAATCTTAAACCTTAATAAATTAGCGGTCTGACAAACAAACAATAAAATTAACAAAATACTATGATAAACATAAAGACAGTAAAATTAGCAGTTATAGCACAGCATTGCAGCCTTCTTGAGGAGAATTACTCGGTATGTCTTTCCGTTTATTAGCCGGGGATTGGAGATCTTGTTGAGGTGCTGTATCCTCTTCCGCTCGAGCGCTATCAGGTCGAGCTCCCGCAGAACCTTCACGAAGTCCTCCCAGCGGATTTTAAGCCACCTGGAGTACTCATCGAACAGCTCCTTCTCGATCACCCTGTAAGTCTTGCCGTTCACTTTGTATCTGATTGCACGCTTGGGGAGTTCCTTCCTCAGACGCCATCTTGCCTGTAAAGGAGCCTGAACCTCAAGAATGGCTTTTTCTGCAGGTTTTTCCTCAACGAGGATCCTGAGCATTATATCTAGGATCATATTAATTCTGTCCGGAACTCCTATAATATCGCCCCTGAGTGTGATTTTCCTTCTTCTGACCTTTATGCCAGCATCTTCCAGGGCATCCCCGATTCTGGCCGTAATTCCCCTCTTTTTACCGCTTGTATCAATGATACCCCCAATTACAAATGCTCCAGCGTTCAGATCATCCGGTCCCAGCTCCTTTTCAGCCCTCGGGTCAAGAAGAACAACTTCACCAATGCTCTCTTCCTTCAGAAACTCTGCTGTTGAGCCTTCATAGGCAGTTATTTTATCGAGGGGAAAATTTGCAAGGGCCTTGAATTCCTCATTAACCCATGTGAGAGCCAAGCGGTCTCCCCAGAGGTAATCGCAAATAACACCATAGCTCTGGGCCGATTGAAGTGCCACTTTAATCTTTTCCTTTTGGGAATGTTTTTCCCAGTGCATTAAATCTATTATGAAGTAAGGAGAGTCAGGGAGGGCATTCCTCAAGTCTCTGGATGTTAAAACAGGTTTAAACTCGCCGGCAATGCTGCTGTGGACAAATGCATACTCCACCCAATGAACAGGATTTCCTTCCAAATCCCAGCCTATATAGGCCGGTTTCTTCAGCCTGCAGATAGTCCCATACCCCTCAAGAACCGCAGTTGCTATCTCCTGAAGTTTATCTCTGGAATACCTTTTGGGCACTCTCTTGGACAGACTGCCGATTTTGTATATGTCCCTCTCTGCTAGGAGTTCTGCAAATATCTTCCCCAGTTTCTTCATTCTCATCGAGCAGAAGAATGGAGGAGAGGTTAAAAACTTATTGCCGGGCGAAAGCATACTGTCAGAATAACCTGTGAGAGCGCCTGATAATCCAGCTGACTTATCCTGAGAGTATCGGCGAAAGATTTTTAAATCCCCTCCGGTTTAGCAATATCGACGCCCCGGTGGTGTAGCCCGGTCAAACATGCGGGCCTTTCGAGCCCGCGCCCCGGGTTCAAATCCCGGCCGGGGCACCAAAACAGCCTTCTCGTGCCCACTTATAAGAAGCCTCACCACTGGAGACGGTTCTTCTTTGAAAAAGAGCCACCTCAACATGCCATTAATAAAACGAGACCTTATGACGCCGAGCCTGTCCAGTTCCTGAAGGACGTCCTGGTCAAGAGTAATGTGCACATCTGTCTTTTTATGGCGGTTTTCTCCATAAACATCCATGAAACTCCACCAATTTTGACCTGCGCCCCACATGATTAAGGCAGTTGCGGTCATGGCCCCCACTTCCCCTTCAACTTGTAATTCGCGATGAACCAAAGATGATATGCGTCGTTTTCCTTGCCGCGAGGGTCGCCACGCGCTGCTTTTTTGAGCTTAAGCCTCACCACTGAAAACCCGTGTTCCTTCGCCCAATCTTTTAGAAACGGGACATCCACGGCCTGCTTAAGGAGGAACTTGCCCTCAAGGTTCTCGAGTAACTTCAAAAGATCCATGTAATCAGCGTCGTTAAAAGCGTTAATGTCCATGTTATAATAATTAGTCCCTATGGCGCCATTATCAGTGCTCAGATATAGGTGGGGTGGGTCACAGTAGAAAAACGTCCGTGACCCGTCGTAGCGTTTTATAACCTCTCTGAAGTCAAGGCTTTCAATTATGACATTGCGAAGGCGCCGGTGGATTTTCTTGACGTTTTCGACCGCATTAAAGAAACTCCGGGCGACGTTTCTGCTTTTACCTGTTGCAAAACCACTCCCGAGCTTGCCAAGATGTGCTCCACGTGTCAAAAAGAACCATCCGACTGCACGCTCTAAGTCATCTGCCCACTCTCTGCCCTTGTATTTTTTCAGGAACTCATAGTAAGTCTGGCGAGAATATAAGATCATTTCAAACTGCTGTTGGAACTCCTCAGGTCGCTCCTTGACGACCTTAAAAAGGTTCACAAGGTTGCCATCAAGGTCATTATAGACCTCGACTTTGCTAGGCGGTTTGTTTAAGAGGAACACCCCACCTCCACCAAATACCTCAACATAGGTCTCGTGCGGAGGGATCATCTTTGCAAGGTACGGTAG
Organism: Thermococcaceae archaeon; assembly: GCA_027064745.1. GTDB lineage: Archaea > Methanobacteriota_B > Thermococci > Thermococcales > Thermococcaceae > Thermococcus. The sequence continues at coordinate 3,561 of JAMOPD010000251.1, read as the reverse complement.
AAGGTAGGAGTCCCCGCCAATGTATGTTATTAGATTAATCCTGCCCTCGTGCAGGGGGATTTCTAAGGCCTCGTCCTCCCTTACGCTGTGGGTTTGTTTAGAGTTGTGCTTAACATACCAACCGATGCTTCTATTAAAATATAACCTCCCGAGCCGGCCACATTTGGGGCATACCACTAGAAGGGCGCGCCCGTAGTACCGGCGGTTTTCTAAACTCCACTTGTGCTTTATTCCACCCTTCGAGTTAGAATTTGTTTTAACTCCAGCCTCTGCCATCTAAATCACCCTAACCAATCCCAATAATTCCTACCCATCTTAACCAGGCGGGAGCCAAAGGTCTTGGAAAGGACAAGGTACTCCTTGTTATCGATGATGACCGCATCTAAAACACCCTTTTCTCTGAGGTTCTGGATGATGTTGTGCACCTGGCGCTCCGAGATACCGCTGGCCTTGGCAACCTCCTCCTTGAATTTCTTGAGGTCACCGATGAAGAGCCTACCGCCGTGCTCTATTTTGAGCTTGTCGAGGATGTTCTCATACGCTATCTTATTGCCCCTGAAGATGCCATACTCAAACGCCTTCTCCAACCAGGAAGCCATGTTTTCACCCCGGAAAGTTTGTTTTCATTTGGGTGGGATTGACGTTCAAAAGAAGGCCGGAGCGGGCTTTTTTCTCCCCAACTCCGTGAGTGCTAAAGGGAAGTGTTGATTTCCTATTTTTAAATACCCCATCGCACAACCCTGCTTGCGGGTCAGAGAAATATCTGGAAAAATCAAGGCACAACTGTGACCCCGGACTGTTAACATCCATACGAAAGTTAACAGTCATGCCTGGCCACCTCCTTGATTGCACTGACCATGCTTTCAAACATGCGCTTCTCAATGCGAGTCGATAGTTGCTCGTAGAGCCTCCTTCCCCTCTCGTTGAGGCTGATGCGATAGTTCACAATGTCATAGACATCAACCACAAGGTAAGGGGTCTCGACTATGTCATCAATGTCGTCACGTGTCGCGTGCCTGAACCAACCAAACAATTCATGTTTCTCTGCGAGCTTTTTGAGGATACAAAGAAGCTCACTCTTTCTGAGCTTCCTGCCCGCGTTCGCCACGACTATGAGAGTCAAAAGCTCCGCGCTGAGGAGTTCTTTCTCGAAGTCCGCCTCTGCAAACGCTATCAAGTTGTCAAGACTCAAATCCTCACTCACGGCCATCACGCTCCTCAGAATTGCTCCCAATCAATGATTTTTTTTTAGGAACCATACTAGTGTTGGTCTAGGATACTGCTCCCACGCAAATTCTAGGACATATCTTATAATTTCTGTGTCATTAAATGCATCACCATCTTCCAACATCTTCTTTAACTTCTTTCTAAACTCCATATTAACTACCACGGCCATCACGCTCCTTGAGGATTTTCTCTATCTTGTCCATGACCAGTTCCCCGTCCTCAGTCTTCATTCCAAGAACGAGCAAGGTTACAAAGTAATCCTTGTCTTCCTCAGAAAGAAACTCCATCCCCCCGAGCTGTTCAATCAGTTCCGCCATGCGAGTGTTGTGCTCGATAATCTGCCTGCGCTCGTCCGGTTCGTACTTTGTACACTCGCCTTTTTCACTGACCTCAATGTAATCTAGACTACACCAGCCATTATTATTGAACTTACAATCCGTTCTTTGACATCTAATCGCCACAGTCATCACGCCCCTCCTTCCCAAGTTTCCTAAGTGTTGCAATAATGCACTCGTCGAAAAACTCGCAAGCTTCACAGAGCAACCCCCCTCGAAAGTCCCCAAAGCAAGGCGGTAGTTCCTCCGCACCCTCATCGTCAAATTCGCCCCACTTATGAACCACGCCCATCACCTCCCTATTAGTAAGCCCAAGTCGGTCCTCAAGTCCTCGATACTCCTCGAAACAATAGCATCATCCAGCGGAATCAACGCGTACAAGTCCTCAGCATAAGTCCCCTCGTACTTCCTCTCCATCTCGGCCCGAATCTTTGTAGGATCAAACATCACGTACTTGGCCTTTGGATAGTGCCCAATCTGGACGAAATAATACAGGGGGATCCTGAGAAGCCTGGCCAGTCTCTTCGTCCTAATGAACTGGTACCCATTCACCTCAATAACTCCGTCAAGCCACGCCTGTTTGGCAACGCGCCAGCTCTTGAACTTCAACTCGAAAGCCGAAACGTACCGCTTCCTCTGCCAATCAAAGACTATCGCGTCAATATCATACACTGAGAACTCCCCCTTTCCAAAGAGGAAGTCAAGCGTCCTACTGAAAACCATCCTATTCTCTGAGGTTAGAATCTCCCTCTTCATGTGCTCGTAGAAGTCCTTGTAGAGCTCAGGACCAGCATCCCTCTTGTTATACACCATCGCCGCCCGAGCTGCAACCATTACTCCTCCCTCCCTAAAAGAATTTCCATGACGTCTTTCATGATGTCCTTCCTGTACGTCCGCTGGAAGGCTTCAACATGCTTTTTTAAGCCTTTAGCCGCTGCAAGAATCATCCGCCTTTCTTTTCTTTCGTTCTCAGAAAAGAGTTCGAGAGCAGTCTGAAAACTCATGCTCCCACCTCGCCAAGCACTTTAATCACCTCTGAAATCAACTCTTTGGCTTCTTTTGGCTTCAAGTTTTTGGCTCGCTTCGGAGCTAGTACAATGTCCATGAACTCAGCGTGATCATCACCATCAGGCACGTCTTCCATGGCCTTAAGCGCAAGCCAGTAATGGAAGGCTCTTCTTGCCTTAACGTAACCCTCCGCCTCAATCACAATCTCATCAAAATAAACCTGCTTCAAACCATCCCGAACCTCCAGGAAGCCATAGAACTGCTTCATGCCTTAACCCCTCCTTTAAGGTAGTAGAATCCGCTTGGAGCTCTTTCAACAACGCCTTTCATCCTCAGTTGCTCTAAGACGGCTTTTACCTCGCTGGCTGGCATTCTTAACTCCATTGCAAGGTCGCTAACGAGGGCTGGCGCCCTCTCCAAAGCCTCCAAAACCCTCAACTGCTCAAAACCCCTAACCTGCAAACTCATTCTCCCACCTCCTTCAACAACAATTTCCGCCGCGTGGCAGTCTCATAAAAATCCAGCAAAAACGAAACCGCCTCATCAAAGTTTTTGAACCCATTCCGCTCCTTCAACCTCCAAAGCTTTTGCTTCGTAGCCTTCGAGACCAGCACCTTCTCCGAAAAACGAAACTCAGACATTGGCTTTCACCTCCAACTTTTGTGAAAGGGTGCGTAGAATAACACGTCTCAAATTAGAAACGAAAGCCTCATTCCAGTCCTCCTCATGTTCTTGGAGCACTACAAGAACAGCCCGGCGCCTGTCCTCTGGATCAATGTCCTCAAGAACCTTCACAAGCTTTGGCGGAACCTCCTTTTCCAGAAATTCAATCGCTCTTTTACCCTGCTTCAACCGGATAAGACTCATATAATCCCGCTGCACGACATCAAAGAAAATCTCCAGCCAACGCTCCGCAGCCTTTCCAGTCTTGAGCGGCTTGACTTCAGGGATCTTCTCCTTCGCAGCCTCACCCACAGCCAGACCCTTTGCC
>JAMOPD010000250.1 GCA_027064745.1 Thermococcaceae archaeon | reverse complement strand
AGGGCTCCTTCGGCTCAAGACCGAGCAGTTTCAGAAGCTGAACGTTGTTCCCGACCTCAGGATGGGCATCGAGGGGAATGTGTGCCGCGTAGAGGTTTATGCCTGCGTCAAAGAGCGCCTTCAGGCGTTTGTAATGTATCCCCGTGATGTAGCCGAGGCCGCCCCATATCATGCCGTGGTGAACGATGAGCATGTCGGCCCCGGCCTTTGCGGCCCTCTCGATTGTTCTTAGCGTTGTATCAACTGCAAAAGCTACCCTCTCGACTTCCTCCTTCCCCTCCACCTGGAGGCCGTTGCTCGACTTGTCGGGGTAAGCCGAAATCTGAAGGTATTCATCGAGGAAGGCAACGAGCTCGTCGCGGTTCACTGGGATCACCTTTATCCATTTTCTGGTGGTTATGTCCACAAACTATTTTAAATATTCTATTTGATCACTACATCGGTGTTACTGTGAGTAGCGATGGAAAACAGTTTGAGGATCAACTTGCAGCATTTTTTCATTGTTATGGGTGCTATGTAGAGAAAAACCTTCATTTTCGGGAGGGGGGAGATGAATTTCTTGAGATAGACTTAATGATAACTGATTACCCTCCGGATTCAGCTCCGAGGATATTTATTGCAGAAGCAAAGTCCGGTAAATGGGGCTTTCATGATATCTTTAAGATTCGAGGCTGGATGGATTTTATTGACACTGAAACTCATGGAGGATTTTTCATTGTTGACAACTCTCGTACCAGGGACGTAGATTCAATAAACAAAAAGGTCTATCCGGTTATTAATATACGCGTAATTGAAAAGGACAAGCTAAATAATGTTCTTCAAGAGGAGTTTAAACGAGAGTCTTGCTGTAATGAAATTGACTTGGCATTTTGGAGGTATTCGCATTTATTGGAGCGTAGATTGTTGAGAAGGTTGAATACTTGGAAAAAAAGCACTCCTGACTCTCAATGTTATCCTCTTTTGGAGCAATATTATCAGAAAATCCACGATGATGTTTTCTTCACGGATAATGTGGTTGATAGGCTTCTAAAATTGTATGGAGCTTTCGAGCTTAACCCATACATCTCTGCAAAATGTGGAAATGAATATTCGAACCGCGACCCCGCGGCGTTTAATGAGGATATCACTCGTTTGCCTGAGCAGATTTATAAAAAGACCTATTATGATTGTGAATTTACTCCAATTCAGATTTCGACATTTATTGAACATAAAGCACGACTTATGATTTTGAAAAGTGCTGTTGATTATATCCTTTATGGGCGATATGGGCTCTTAAAAAAAATAGAAAGCAGAAAGTTCTCTATTAGTATCAAAGGTTTTAAATTAGATTTTGACACATGGGAGTGGGTTCCTTTGAACTTCAGAAACGCATTAAAGGAAATTTCGGATGACGAATACTTACATAGATATCCGATATTTTGGCAATGGTTTTTGTGGATTTTTGGTGGATTCATAATTGAAAGTGCAAAAGATTTAGAATTCGAATTGCTCTCTGAGAAAACGGGAATTCCAGTCGATGAAATCCCACGTGCATTAGAGGTGTATGAATTATTGTTTCCTCTTAAAGGTGGAGGGTCATGGTTTTTAAGAGTCCCAGGATATGGCTCAGGTAATATTTTACTTCTCAAACTTTTTTCAGTGCCATTTATGGGTTTAGGAGTTCTATACAGGTTATACAATTATTTTGAAGATATGGAAAAGTGGGATGTCAATTTCTACCTACAGCTGAGGAAAAAACTTGGGCTATCCATTTCGGAAAGTAATGAATTGAGAAAATGGATGAGGTTAACACTACATGTTCTCAAGCACTGAAAATTATTATAAACAACCCTTTTAAAACCGAGCCTCAACTCCAGCCGAGAGGTGTTGGGATGGGTGAGGATTTCCGAAAGGCCGTCGAGGAGCTCGCGAGGGCCGTCATGAAAGGCGAGATAAAGAGCCGTGAGGAGCTCAACAGGTACAAGATAGCCGTATCCAGGAAGTATCATCTCTCAAAGATTCC
>JAMOPD010000249.1 GCA_027064745.1 Thermococcaceae archaeon | reverse complement strand
TTTTAACTTTTCCCCTAAATTCTCCTAACTCGTTGGCATCAACCACAGTCTCCCTCTCACCCACAAATTCTACCAGCCGTTTATAAGTTGGATGGGCATTTAAAGTCGAGGAATCACCTACTAGAATCAGCTTCCTCTTCGCCCTCGTCAGCGAGACGTTTAACCTTCTCAAATCCTTCAGGAAGCCTAGCTCGCCCTTCCTATTGGAGCGCACGAAGGAGAGAACGATTACCTCCTTCTCCCGCCCTTGGTAGCCGTCGACCGTCTTCACCTCAACTTCCTCCGGCAGGAGCGAGTGTATCATGTCGCGCTGGTCGTCGTAGGGTGTTATAACCCCAACCCACTCAGGCTTAAGGCCAAGCTCTAAAAGTCTCTTAACTGTTTCTTTAACCAGCTTCGCCTCAAGGGGGTTTTCACGGCTCTCGCTCCCATAGCGCTGTCTCTCCCACCTGTTCTCACTCTTTGACGTGTCTATGAAGACGAGCACGTTCTCTGGCATAAGAACTTCATTCCACGAACCATCGCATGCGGGGCTTTTAACCCTGAGGTCGGCAAGGGTTATTCTCTTTACACTTTCATCGGCCTTTATTTTTCCATCGTAGAACTCCCTGCTTGGAAACTCCATCAGGCGTTCGTTCATCCTGTACTGAATCTCAAGCATCCTCGCTTTTGAGGGATAGCGGTCAATCAGCCTTTCAAAAAGGGTCTCGCTCAGCTCTTTTGCCTCTTCACTTAGAACTGTGGGGGGTAGCTGTTTGTGGTCTCCGGCCAGAATAAATCGCTTTGCCCTTGATATCGGTATGAGCACACTTGGAATTGTTGCCTGTGATGCCTCGTCTATTATTGCGACATCAAACTCAACCTCTTCTATGAACTCCAGAGCTGCTGAGGAGTTTGTGCTTAGAACAACATCAGCTTGATCTATTATTTTCCTAACAATTTCCTCTTCCACCTGTTTTGCAGTATCATAAAGTTTCTGAATTTCAGCATTGAACCTTATCCACTGGGCCATTGACTTAACGACCTTTGCTGGAACGCCTCTTGCTCCGATTCCCTTCTCGGCAAGCTTCACTATCTGTCTATCCGTTAATCCTCTCCTCCACTGCTGGGTTGGCTTTGTGAATTGATCCCTGAGCATTGTCAACCTCTCAGCCCTGTTCCTTAGCTCTATCACTCTCATATATCGTTCATGATTTTCAACTTGATAAGCGAGAGTGCATTCTCTCAGATGCTTTGAAACCCTCGAAGGATGACCCAGCCGGACGAGACTAACCTTTCCCCACAGGCGCTCAACGAGGTTGTCAACAGCTACATTGCTCTCCGCAGTTGCCAGAACCTTATTTCCCTGCCTAACTTCCTGAAGGATAACCTCCACGACAGTTCGAGTTTTCCCTGTGCCAAATGGGCCATGAATCAGGAAGAAATCACTGCTTCCCAGTGCAAGGGAAACTGCCTCCCTCTGGCTTTTGTTCAGTCTGCTGTCAAAGGGATCAAATTCAGCTCCAGAAGTTTCTTCCGGCTGTTCTATGCCAAGAGCAAACCTAAGCGCCCTCTTCCCACTCTCGCTGAGCTTGTCAAGGTTCTCAATCTGCCGTTTGAATGTAACATCATTGGCATAGAGATCTAACCGGACATTTTTGAGTGCCCAGCGTGGAACAGTTTCAAGGGCCACAATCAGATAACGTTTCCCCTTCTCAGTTACAGTTCCTATCAGATCGCTGACCAGAGGATCCCCCCTGCTTATCACAACCAAATCTCCAACCCCGATTTCTGTTTTTATCTCCCTTTCCCTGCCGTATTTAACAAGTCTAAAGCCAAATTCCTCGCCCACAACCTTGCCGTTAAGACCTAAAATAGCTCTGCCCGCTTTTTCTCTTTCTCTGCCTGAAAGCTTCTTCATTTCCTCTCTCATGGCTTCTATCTCAGCCTTCCTCTCAAGCTCTACGAGCTCTTTGAGATGATTGATGTAGCGCTGGAGGTTCATTTTTCTCACCTGTAACCTGTAAA
>JAMOPD010000248.1 GCA_027064745.1 Thermococcaceae archaeon | reverse complement strand
CCTGTACAAAGTTTCATCCAAATTCTGGATTGTTTTTCAAAATGAAAAGTCAAAGCAGGCCTTCGATGAGCCGGTAGTCCTCCTCCGGGATTTCTCTCATCGCCTTGCCCATCAGGTGGCCGCTCCAGCGCTTCTTGTTGGTGATGAACTTCAGCTTTGGAACCAGCGGCTTGAAGTCGAGCTCGCCGAGCTTTATTGGCCTGATCTTAATCCTCAGCGGGTAAGTCTCGTTGAGGTGCGGCGGGCTCTTGAAGATTCTGCTTGAGTCCGTGTAGGGCTCGCTAACGACCTCGAAGATGCCAACGATCTTGGGTTCGAGAATCTCTTTATTTTTCCTCTCCTGCTTGACGTAGAAGACGAGCCTATCGCCGGGTTTAACTTTGGCCATCGTGTTCCTGTGTCTCTTTGCAACGCCCCAGACGTTCTTCTTTTTGACAACCTCCCAGTTCTCGCGGTTGGTAATGCAGAGCCAGTACTTCATTCCAATCACCCATGCAAAGAATAGGAACGCCAGAAGATAAATAAGTTGTTATTTAGAATGGAAGCTCTTCCAGATGCCTCAACGCAGATAATGTACCTGCAAGTCCCAATAAGCTAATCCCCACCCAAAGGGCATTGGAGAGACTTGCCATCACACTGTAAAATGGAATATTAGGAGTTACCCCCAAGATATCCCAAAGATACAATATAAGACCATAGAAAGTCAGTGCCATTATGAACTGTGCGCTTGGAATGGCCATTTCAAGAAGCATCCTACTCAGTACCTCAAAGGTCTCAGCAAGTTGTTCAAGTAGGTCCAACTCGTCCATCATATCACCCCAGCGAAGATATAAGCTCCATAAGTGCATCCCTTATTGGAGTTACAATCGAGATAATCACAGACACTCCCATAAGAATCCAAGTCGCTTTGACGAGAAATGCAGCCGACCAATCACATGCCTGAATCTCTTGAGAAGCTTGAAATACAAGGGGTGTAAAAGCATTGTAAAGCACCTGCTCAATACTCGGGACACTAAACGCCAAAAACAGTGTTATTCCGAGCCCAATAAAAGCGGAAACCAGCTTTCCAGAGCTCATCGAAACCCACCAATATGGTTTACAATCTTGGAATAAATAACATTTTTGGTTCGTTAAATGCCAAGATACCATTCACTTTTTATCGAAGATTCTCATAGCACAATCACACAAATTTATGAATGTTCGAGTAAACCTAAACGGTCACGTTTTCCATTGATGATCTCAAAGTCCCAAAAAATTCAAGCGGAATTTTTGAGACAAGGATTGAGAATAAAAGGGGATGCAGTAAATTACCCTACTAAGAGCACCTTCCGAATCTTGTTCTCAATGTTAATGCTGACCTTTCCGGTAATATCAACTTCCTTCCCGTCTTCAAGGACGGCATAAATCCTCCTGTTTGGGTCAAAAGGCCTGAATATCTTCAGAATGACTGGCTTTTTCTTTCCGAGGTTTGCGACGATATAAATCCAGTACTTATCCACGTTTTTAGAGTCCGTTGCGAATTTATACTCTGCGGGCGTGACCTCCGCAGTGAGCAGGAGTGGCTTGTGACCCTTAACCTCAATGTACTTCTTTCCTCCAGGCTCAACGACCTCAATGTCATAATGTTCCTTCAATGAGACGTCTTTGACTTCCCAGCCCCCACCGGGGCCATACTTTCTCTCCAATCTTTTCCGCTCAAGCCCCATGATGATCTCCATTGCCTCACGTTCGCTCTTTAGGATATCCTCCAAGGGCACGAAGTTCCTCTCAGTGATGTGCCTGTATTCATCTGTGGGAGGTTCAACATCTTCCTCTGAGAGCCCATAGACATCAAGAATCCCACTGGGAACGTACTTTAGTATGTTGAACCTCGCCTCGCCGATGCCTTCGATTCTTAGCACTTCAGTTGTTTCGATTTTTGTGCTCTTGAAGAGGCGCCCCTTCTTAAGCTTGCCCCTGGAGAATGCGCGTTCATAGTTTCTGTATTTTGTTCTGGGCCTGTAAAAACT
>JAMOPD010000247.1 GCA_027064745.1 Thermococcaceae archaeon | reverse complement strand
GGTTCCCTCTTTGGCGGGGGGAGTGGGATTTGAACCCACGGGTGGCTTGCGGCCACCACACGCTCTCCAGGCGTGCGCCTTAGACCACTCGGCCATCCCCCCTATAACCTCAGGGATTTTACCAAACTCTAACAAAGTTTTCAAGGATAGCTTTAATGTAGCCCCTGGATGGATATGAAGATATTTACCAGTTAATAGAAAAAGGGGTAGAGTGCCCTAAAAAGTCAAGAGGAATTTAAAAGAGAAAGAATATGCATAGATCATCGTTGAGACCCAAATCTTTATCCTGTCTCTTTTCCTTTTAAGGTACAATTCTACAAGTTTAATTATGATATAATTTTGCATGGGGGTGGAAAAATGAGGATAAATAACGTTAGTGGACTTTGGGCTCTCTCAAGACTTTATAATGTGAATCGATCACTTCAAAGAGTAGCTACCCAGCTTGCAACGGGAAAGAGAATTCCATCGGCAAATTACGATGCTGCGGGTATAGCTATAGCCAATAAGCTCAGAGCCCAGGTCGAAGGCTTTAATAAGGCCTTGGATAGCATCGCTTACGGACAGAACCTTCTCAACACAGCAGAAAGTGGAGTCGCATCTATCCAGGATAACTTGCAAAGAATGAGGGAGCTTGCCGTTCAAGCCGCCAACGGCACCTTGACAGATTCTGAAAGAGCTGCACTTCAGGAGGAATTCAATCAGCTTAGACAGCAGATAGGTCAAACAGCAAGGAGCACTCAATACAACACGATAAATGTGCTACAGGGTTACAACGGAACTATACAAACCGGCGCCAATGAAAGTCAAAACATGGAAGTTAACATTCCCAACATGAATCCAGAAAACTTGCAAGCGAATGTTAACGGTACTCCTGTCAATTTGAATGAGATCAACATATCTACGCAGCAAGGTGCGCAGCAAGCAATAGGAGCTCTGGACCAGATGATAAATCAAACCTCTGAAGTTAGGTCGAATATTGGGGCTTACACCAACAGATTGGAACATGCTATGAGGAATGTATCTAATGCTATGGTCAACACCACCAGTGCTCTAAGTACGATAGAAGATATGGATATGGCTAAGGGAATTATGGAACAGGTAAGGTTGAGGCTTCTAAGTAACATCACAGTAAGTGTGATGGCACAATCACGGGTTAACTCAGCTAATGTTCTGAGTCTTCTGAGATGATAAACTGTTTTAAAAAGCTGACAACGATTGGGGCCTTATTGGCCTCAATCGTTTTTTTGTACGGAGCTACCGTCATATCGACAGAGTTTGGGGATTTAGCGGATGTGATAAAAGGTGTTTTGTACTCCGCCACGCAAGCATCGCTGTCGGCGCTTTCTGCGGGTGATCAGGATATCATCAACTTCATGAACTCAATAAACCATGCGGCAATACTCGAGTACAACTCCTCCATAACGAATCTTAAATTGGATAGAAATCGCTACCTTCATCATGCTAAGTTTTTGATAACGAATAATGCGGTTATATTTGGTTCAATGAACTTTACAGAATCATCTTTGTATGATGATTTAAACGATGGAATAGTATTTTACGATGGAGAAGTTATAGAAGTTTTTGAGGACATATTTAACAGACTTTGGACTGGAAACACACCAAAGGCTATATATAAAACGAAAATAGGTACTTTTTATCTATCACCTTTTATGGACCTTGAGAATGTTATTTACAAAATTCTTGAAAAGGCGAAAAGTGAAGTTGACATAGCTATATACGCATTTACAGATATGAATGTGTTGGGAGCTTTGAAGTATCTCATGTCCAAAGGTGTGAAAATTAGAATAGCTATGGACGATTGGTCAGAGAGGTATATAGGAAAATATCCGCTGGGGCAATTTGATGTCAAAGTTTTCAGGGATGCAACTCTTCATCATAAATTTATAATAGTTGATGATAGTATACTTTTGACAGGCTCTGCCAATATTACGGAATCTGCCTTTAGGAAGAATTTCGAAGTAATATTTTTAACCGAGGATAAAGAAATCATTCACCAGTAT
>JAMOPD010000246.1 GCA_027064745.1 Thermococcaceae archaeon | reverse complement strand
AGAAAGTCATTGATACCATAATCGGATTTATCCCTGTACTAAATGATATCTGGAGTGCCTATAACGATATAAAAGGTGCTATTGAAAACTGTGGAAATTGCTTCTTCAAAAACAGTTGTGTTAAGAAGTGCACTCCAATACAAGTTCCACCAATAAATTCAGTTCCTATATACATTGGAATAAGCGGTGGAGGAGGTGCCGGTGGAATAGGTGGAGGCGGTGGGGGCGGCTTCAGTTATGAGGTTCAGGAATGTGAAAAAATCGAAGGTATTGCCCCAACACCGCAGAGCTCATCCACAAGTCTCAGTAGAGGTACTATTCCAGATATTACAGGGAAGAGTTGTGCATTACTAAGAAACATGCCCAAAGAGGGAATACTTCCAACACAAACTGTTAACCCCAATGAAGATCACGAAAATATGGTCTGTACTAGGATAAAACTTGAAATAAGACAGAGGCTAACAATGGAAAGACAAGGCTTTAGGGCAGACTTAAAATTCACTAATTTGGCAGGATACACAATAAGAAATCTGACTGTATATATTAAATTCTTCGATGAGAACGGTACCATTGCAGATGACAAATTCTTTGTCAGGGTACTGACGTTGGAGGGGATAAACTCACTAAACGGTTCATCATTAATTCCTAATGGAACTGGAGTAGTTAATTGGTTGATAATACCAAAACCTGGGGCTGCCGGAGCATTAAGCACCCGTTATACCGTGAAGGCATATATCTTCGGAAAAGTCGGCAATACTACATTGGAATATGAGAGTTGGCCTGAAGAAATAACAGTTGAACCCATGCCCATCCTCCAGTTAGACTATGTACTTCCAAGATATGTGTATGGTGATAATCCAAAAACACCAGAAGTAGAACCTCCAATACCCTTCATCTTCGGGGTTAGAGTTAAGAACATCGGTTATGGGGATGGCAAAAACTTGAGAATAGAATCTGCCCAGCCAAAAATAATAAGTAGCAATGTCCCAGCATACATCTCATTCCGTATAATCGGAACGTATATTAATGGCATTAAAACCGCCAATAGCTTAACAGTTGACTTTGGGGATATACCTTCAGGAGAGAGTGTAACTGCAGCATGGATAATGACCGCACAAGTGAGTGGAGAATTTGTGAGCTATAATGCTACATTTATTCATAGCGATCTACTAGGTGGAAACGAAACGTCTCTGATAAAGACTCTAAGAACCCATACTTTATTCAAAGCTTTCAATGATACCGTAAGAAATGATAGTATGATGGACTTTTTGGTTGATGATGACAGAAACCTAATTCCGGAGATGATAATAGATTCTACTGGAGTAGATTTCGAAGTACTCCCGATAAATGCTACGATAAGAACAGAATCAAACGTGAGAAAGATTATACCAACTGCCATAGTTATGGATAAATGGGCATATATCGGACTCAAACTTAATCCTGGAACTGCATTCAGAGTTATACGTTCAGACGGGGGGCTTCCTGTTGCATATTGGTATGACGACAAAACACTCCATATTTTGGATTATGGAACTCCAGAGTTTTATTACATCAAGAGCAACAGAAAACCCGTGGTTCAGGCTATAATAAGCTCACCAGCAATTGTCAATGAGACCGTGATTCTCGATGCTTCCTTAAGCTATGATCCAGATGGCAAAATAACAGACTATGCTTGGACAATAGGAAATCTAACATTCCATAGGAAAGTACTGAACTATACCTTTACCGAGCCAGGTATCTATAATATCACACTTACTGTTCGGGATGACGGAGGTCTTTCAAGTACTAAATCCTTTACAATTACAGTTCATTTTGGACCTAAATTTACTGAGAACCTTAGTGTATCACCAAAATCTGGGATTATTCCATTTAACATAACCGCAGTATTGAATGTAACAAATACTGGAGATGCTGAAGGCGTGTATTCAGCGATATTCTCAGTAGATGATGAACTATTGAATACTTCTCAAGCAATTATACAGCCAAATACAACGCATTCATTCACCTTCCATGCAGAAATCTCAGAGATTGGATATCACAATGTAACTATCAACAATTTCACCCAAATAATAGAAGCGTACAAGAATGTTAGCATATCTGAAATCACCAAACAGAATTATTCAAAATACTTTGGATATTACAATTCACTTCAATGGAATGACTTTAAGAAAGATTTTGAGAATTGGAGTGTGGGTATCCTTTCAAACATAACCCTACCAACAGAAAAATTTGACAGGATTATTAGCATAAAAATAGAAAACTGGAGCACCACCGAATATATTGAAAATCTTAACAATACTAAGGAATCGGGATGGATTAAAGCTATCTACACAAGAAATGCTACCTTAATTGGAGTCGTCGGATGGAATTATACAACACTCCATTTAACACAGATTGTTGAAATCTATGGGAATGCCACTCACAAACTTGACATGGTACCTCCAGTATTGACAGTGAATCCGGACAGTGGAATATATTCGTATATCCCAGAATTTAATATTACTGTATGTGATGAAAGCAGTGTTAAGGTATGGGGTATCAGTAAGGGAATAAACAGAACATTTACTCTAATTTCAACCAATAATACATGCTCCCTATGGAGGGGAACTCTACCGCTGGACATTGGTAATAATACAGTAATAATAGTAGCCAAGGATGAATTCGGGAATAGAGCTAATAAGACATTATGGATATATATTAACCCCACAGAACCTCTAATTTATGTTGAGAGTCCTGAGTCCAGGGTTTACAATGAAAAGATGCTATGGTTCAATTATACAGTGATGGATAATGATTTAATTGGTGTAAAAGCATATATCGATGGAAACCTAATAAGCAATTCAGCCAATGTTTCTATACAACTGACAATGAATTATGGATATCATAACTTTACAGTTGTTGCATGGGATGTTTCATACAATACAAGCAAAACTGTGATCTTCAGGATAAATAAGCCACCGACAGCCAACTTTACATGGACAGCAAACTATCTGAGAGTGAATTTCACAAGCACAAGTGTGGATGAAGATGGCATTTCAAAATACCTATGGAACTTTGGGGACGGCACTACTTCCAACGAGACAAATCCAGAGCATGTGTATTCAGCAGGTGGAGTTTACAATGTAACCCTAATAGTATGGGACATTTACAATGCTACCTCAACAATAACCAAAACTATTGAAGTATTCGCAAATATTAGCAAAACAGGAGAGGATATGCGCTCGTTCACTAGATACTTCGGATTTTACAATACATCCTCATGGGAACCATTTAAAGATGATTTCAATAAATGGAGTGAGGAGATACTCAAAAACATAACTGTGCCAAAGGAGAAGTTTGATAGTGTTTATTCAACAACAATTTCAAACTGGAGCCTTATATCTTACAATGAGAGTCTAATCGTAGGCATGCCTGTAGGATGGATAAATGCAACTTACACAAGAGAAGTGATTATCAAAGGACTCAGGGGGCATAATGAAACCACATTATCTATAATCCAAACGGTTTATCTCTTTGGTAATGCAACACATGTACCCGATACCGAACCTCCAGAGATATTCATAATTTATCCAGAAAACAAAACCTACGATCACAATATTACACTAATTAAAGTTGAAATACATGATGTCTCTCCTGTCAAATGGGTAAGAGCGAAGATAGATGGAGCAACGTATGGCATGAACTATGTTAATGGTTCATGGCTAACGACTGTTAATATTGGAGATGGTAACCACTTCCTCGCTGTATATGCTGCGGATTTATATGGCAATGTCGGGAACTCCAATATTACATTTACCGTTAATACCAGCATTAGAATAGTGGAGGGGAGCAATAACACCACAGTCGAAGTTATTCCTGGTGAAGCTGAAAGTGATATTCAAATTGGCAACAACTCTGTGAATATCAACATCAGTCTTCAAGGAGCCGGATATTCATTTGTATTCCCAGCGCGGCCTTTGATTATAGTAGATGAAAGAATCACCAGTAAGCCATGGATGCTCATTTACAATAAAGCACAAATAAAAGAAACAACAGAGAAAACTGCAGAGATCATTCAGAGAGGAGCAGTTTATAAAGTAAAGAGGATTACTGTTGAACTTCAAGTTGCAGAGAATGGATATGCCGTTCTAATGATGCCACTCTACCAGATGAAGCCAACAGAAATTAAAATAGAAAAAGATGGTGTCGAGTACAGATTAACAACAGAGAAAAGAGAATATGGATATTTTGGAGTATTCGGCAATTATCTTTACATAGTGGTCTTTGATGATCCAATTATCAAAATAACAATGGAACAGGTAGATAAGAACCGCACAGTAGAACTTCACAAACGGATATGGACTAATCTTGGCATTATATGGGAAGCATACTACCTCAGGATAAATGAAAGATTCAATGAACTTATGATTAACATAACAAACACAAACGGAATTCAGGAAGCGTTGATTATTCATGAGACAGCTCAGAAGTACTTTGATAAAGCAAATACATATGACCCACTGATAAATCCGGTAATGCATGCAATATATATGAGAAGGGCATATCTCACAGAAAAGAAAGCTCTACAGTTGCTTATAGAAAAGCTTCAAGAGCTTCACTAATTTTTAATTTTATTGCAATCTCATTATAATTTTGACCATGGCACAATTACCGTGAAGACCTCGTTTTTATCTACGATAATGAGCGGTTAAAATGAGCCATCCAGAGCCCACAAATTTGAAAACCTTCTACAAGTCTCTATCCTAGTTTGCCCATACAGGCGTTCAATTAAATACCAGAGGGCTAATATTAAAAACATAAAATGCATAATTGGATAGAGGGTTTATGATGAAAGCCCCCTTATTGATGAGAGCATTATCCAGTGAAGTCAATCTTCATATACTTTCTATACTGAAGTCTGGTGCATTTAACCCTAGAGAACTTGCCCGAATTCTACAAAAAGATGAGACTGACATTTCCAGAAGACTAAAAATGCTGGAGAGAGCAGGGTTAGTGGAAGGAAAATGGATGAGAATAGGAAAAAAGAATGTAAAGGTATATTCCTTAAAAGTAGATGAGATTAAAATAAGCTTCAAACCAACAGAAGTGATAATAAAAACTATCACAGATGAAAGCTACCAGATACCAATGTTCGACAGAAAAGTCCCTAATGTTAATGTTTTCTTTGGACGGAGGGCAGAGATAGAAGAAATAACGTCGACCACAGCTCGTGTTATATTCATCTATGGAATAGCAGGTATTGGAAAAACAACTTTAATAGCAAAAATATTCAATAATGCATTTTGGTACCAGATGAGTGAGCTTGACAGCTTCGATTATCTCACATGGCAGTTTGGTTTATATCTAAACACTCTCGGATATTCACTGCTCCTCGATTATCTACGTAGTGGGGGGAAGAATGAAAGAGATATCTCCGAGCTTATATTGGATGGTATGGAAACAACTAAAGCCGAGATAGTCATTGATGACATACATAAATGTCCTGATAACAGGATAATACAGCTTTTTACTTATTTAGCCCCAAGACTTCAAAAAGCAAGGCTTGTGATAATATCTCGAGAAAAAATAAACCTTGGTTTAAAGAATGTGATGTACTTTCATCTCAAAGGGTTAAGTGCAGAAGATGCCTATCAACTCCTAAGATATCGAGGAATAAAAATAAGACCAGAAAAATTTGCAGAAGTCTATCATATAACTTATGGACACCCATTGATGTTGCTTCTGTTTGCTGAGACTTATAAAGAAGGGGAAATTAGGATACACAATTTTCTTGATTTTTTATTCAACGAGATTTACCAAAAGCTGAAAGAAGATGAAAAGGTTATGCTCCAGATACTCTCCATCTTTGATGAACCTCTGGAATATGAAGAGATAAAGACATTATACAAAAAGAAAAACGTTTTCACAGTTCTATACTCCCTTGTAAATAAAGGAATAGTTGAGAAGAGAGGAGAAGCTTATGCTCTCCATGATTTACTCAAAGGATTTGCAAAAGAACTCGTAAGTATTGATGAAAAGGAATATTACATGAAATACATCAATTATCTGCTAGGAAGAAAAACAGCCAAGGCTTTTATAAAGGCTTTTCAATATGCTGTCAAACTTAGAGATGAAAAGAAGGTTAAGGAATTAATTGAAATCAGACTGAGAAAATTCAAAAGGGTAATTCAGGACTTTCCAGATTCATATATGCAAATCCTGGATCAGATTAAAGACAATCCTTATGTTAAAGGGGAACTCGGCAATATTTACTTCCAAAAAGGTTTGTTTAACAAAGCCCTCAGTCTATGGCTTGAAGTTAAAGACAGAGTTGAAGGAATTCACAAAGCCGATGTTCTGAGCTCTTTAGTTGATGTTTACATAGAGCTGAATGAATTTGAAAAAGCTGAAAAATATCTCAAAGAACTAAAAAAGCTTCTAACCAAAACACAGGACTTAGAAATTCAGCTCTGGTATTATATTCAACTCACAAAATTCGAATACTACAAAAACAATCATAAAAATGCTCTTGAAAGTGCATTTAAAGAGCTTGAAATCGTAAGAAAACTAGGTCCATATCCAGAACTTGAAAGTCTTGTACTACTCCATGTTGGGGATATATACATAGGTATGGGAATGGTCAGAGAAGGCATCCAATATTACTCTCAAGCTCTCGAAACAGCCAAAGCTTATAATCTAACATTCTCAGAGCATGTTTCCTATATGGAACTAACAAAAGCATATTTTATCCTTAAAGATTATGCGAGAGCCATAGAATATGGCAAAAAAGCAGTACAGTACTTTATCAAGATCAGAAACTATCGCAGGGCTATTGACACATTGGCATATAGATGCCTCTCATATGTAGGATTACTAAAGCTTGAAGAAGCTGAGAGAGATGCCAAAGAGATGATAAAAATCGCTCAAACAACAAATTATCCACTAGCCTGGGCAGGATACATATTTCTTGGTATAATCAAGGAGTCAAAGGGAGAAAAAGGAGATGAATATCTCAACTTAGGTAGAGAGAAACTAAGAGAGTATCCTTGGCTGTATGAATCCGTTATGGAAGAAGTTAGCAGGGTAAGGAGGGATTATTTTGACAAATGATATTTCATTCTTGAGAAGTGTTCTCAATGAGACTAATCTGCAGATACTAACTCTCTTAAGAACGAATTCCCTTAACACAAGGGAGATAGCAAGGCTCCTCCAGAAGGATGAAACCTATATCTCTCGATGTTTGAGAACACTTGAGAGGCTTGGGATAGTCGAGGGTAAATGGAGGAGGGTTAGAGGGAAAAATGTAAGGATATACTCTCTAAAACTTGAAGAACTCAAAATAAGCTTTAGTCCAGATGGTTTAAAGGTTGTTATGGGAAAAAAGTCTCTCCAGTACTCCTTACTTCCATTTTCAAGCAAAGTTCCTGAAGTTAAAGTATTTGTAGGACGGAAAAAAGAGCTGGAATTATTATCAAATGACTATCCTGTGATTATTGTGTATGGGATAGCAGGCATAGGAAAGTCCACTTTAGTTGCCAAAGCATACCAAGATGCATTCTGGTATCGAATAAGCGGAGATGAAACAATTGAATATATAATCTGGCAATTAGCCCTGTATTTGAATCTCCTTGGATATTCTGATGTTATTGAATACCTCAGAGGAGGAGGAAAAGATCTGGCAATCATAAAGGGATTAACTACAGATGGTATCAATAAAACAGGGAGTATTATTGTCTTTGATGATATCCACAAATGTGATGATGAAGATATCATGTCATTTATACGATTTTTAGCATCGAGTATTGAGAAAGGAAAGTTGATTCTTATTTCACGAGAAAAGCCACAAATAGGTTACACAGAAAAGATGCTTGTGATACACTTAAAAGGTTTAGATAGCAGAGAAGCATATGAACTCCTGAAGCTTAAGTTACCAAATCTTACCCCAGAGGAGTTCACAAAGATATATCATGCTACTTTTGGACATCCTCTGGCACTTTTATTGGCCGCAGAGATGCCTGATTTCTCTGGAGAAAACTTTTTTGAGTATCTTTTTAGGGAGGTTTATGAAAAATTAGGAGAAAATGAAAAATTAATGCTCCAAATAATCTCTCTCTTTGATGAACCTGTTGAGTACGAGGCTTTGAAAAAACTCTTTGGTCGCAATACATTTTCAACTCTTTACTCTCTCCTAAATAAGGCACTCATTGAAAGGACCAGCAATAGCTACTATATCCATGACCTCCTTAAAGCACTTCTCGCCGATATAAAGGATATCGAAGAAAAAAAGTATTATGCTGAGTATATCAAATATCTGCTTAAAAAGAACAATACCCGAGATTTTTTGATGGCATTTAAATACGCTATACGTCTTGATGATAAAGAACTTATTAAAAAACTAACCGAAATCAGAATTAGGGAGTTCTGGAGGATTGCTCTTGACTTTCCAACGACATATCTAAAGCTCCTCAATAGGATTAAACACATTCCTTACGCCAAAAAAGAAATTGCACGGATATATTTTAACAAAGGATTCTTCGATAAGGCGCTTCAGTTATGGCTTGAAGTTAAAGGAGAAATAGACGATGATTTTCATAAATTTGATGTTATCATGATGCTTATGGATGTTTATTGTGAGCTTGGTAGGACAGAGGAAGCTGAAAAATACCTAGTAGAACTCAAAGAGATATACTCAAAACATGCTGATGACCCATATATAAGATTAGGCTATTACATCGAACTAACAAAAATAGCTACATTTAAAATGGAACGTGAAAAGGCTCTGGAAAATGCATTCAAAGAACTCGAAGCAGTGCGGAATTATCCAAAAGTGTATCCAGAATTAGAGGCACTTGTCCTTTACCACATTGGTTATCTCTATGTTGAACTCGGTAAATTAAAAAAAGCTTTAAAATACTATAAAGAAGGCCTAAAAGTTTCTAATGCATACTCACTTCCATTTATGGAAAATCTCGGATACATTCAGCTTGGGATAGTCAACTACACCTCGAGAAATTACGAAGCTTCAGTGTTTTATTCAGAAAAAGCCGCAAAATACTATTTACATGTCAAGAATTACAGACGAGCCATTGATGCGCTCTTTAGAATAGCAGTTTCTCTCATAGGCTTAAAACGACTTAAAGAAGCTGAAAATAGAGCAAAGGAAATGTTAGAACTTACTCACACAACTAATTATCCCCTGGGATGGTGTGGATACGTGATTCTGGGAATTGCGAGAGAGTTACGAGGAAAAAACGGAAAAACAGAGATACAACTGGGATTAGAAAAGATCAAAGACAACAAATATCTATACAAAGGACTAATTGAAGAGCTTTTATATATCTTTGATGAGGATACCCTTAAAAAATGGTTTCCTACTGCCATATTCTGACTTTTCCATCCTTTCCCACCTCTAGAAAAGCCTTTCGATGGGCCCAGCACTGGATGATCAATCCAACAGGAAGCGATGCTGGATGCCTGTGAGCATATTCGATTTTAACATCAAGCGCAGTTGTCCTTCCACCCATGCCCATCGGCCCAATTCCAAGGGAATTCACCTCCTCAAGGATTTCCTCCTCAAGCCGGGCAATTTCTCTGTTTTCATGCCTCACTCTGAGAGGCCTTAGAAGGGCTTTTTTGGCGAGGATCAAGGCCATATCAGCACTGCCCCCGATACCTATACCGAGGATCACCGGTGGACAGGGCTTCCCGCCGCATTCCCTGACCCTTTCCACAACAAACCTCTTTATTCCTGTAAAGCCATCTGAAGGACTGAGCATTGCCAGAGCTGAGCAGTTCTCACTCCCGCCACCTTTTGGCAAGACCGCAATCCTGAGCGAATCCCCATCAACGAGTTCCCAGTGGATTGCTGGGATGAAACGACCCGTATTATCACCTGAATTCCTGTTCGTGAGTAAATCAACTGCATTCGGCCTTAGAGGAACCTCTTTCGTTGCCTTCTCTGTGCTCTCAATCAGGACTTTTTTCAGAAATCTGAGGTAGGGACTCTTTACTCCCGCCTCGACGAAGAATGTTATCATCCCTGTGTCCTGACAGATTGGAATTCCCTCTTCCTTTCCAATTTCAATTGTTTTTAGGATATTCTGGAGATTAAAACGTGCTATTGGATTGTTTTCCAAAGAGTATGCCCTCTGAAGAGCCCCAATGACATCTTGCGGGAGTTTTGTGACCGCTAAGCGAATGGCTTCAACTACCGAGTCTATGATTTCCTCAGACAATTAACATACCCCAGTTAGAAATAACAAGCATGTTTTAAAAAGTTAACAGGGAACAAAGAGAAAATCAAGTTCCAGATAGCATTCTTCCAAGCTTAGTTAATATAACTTTTCCAAGTTGTTATGCGGAAATAACTAATTGGAATACTAATAACCCAAATTCCACAGGGGGACAGCTCTTACCACTCAGGTTCCTCTTTTAATTCTCTCCGAGTAGTCCCACGTTATCATCCTTGAGATTAAAAAGCTCTATGCCCCTGAAGAGATTTTCAAGCTCCATCCCAGTCAATTCATTCTCAACTGAAGCATAGGAACCTTCCTTAATCACGAAGTCTAGTCCCTGATAATCTCTGTGATTTGATATTCATCCTTAGATAATGCTTCTTCCGCAGGAGCTCAAGGAAAACAAAGTTCTCCATGGGCCGTCCAATGTTATCCGAAACCATTGGAAGCACCGCATTGGCTATGCCGGTATCTATGACGTAGAGCTTTTTCTCACCTCTAAGGCTCTCTTTAAGTTTGAAGGAAAACTTCGGAACCTCAAAGATCAGATAGGCAGAGTAAGGATAATCAATATAGTTTCAGCGTTGCCGATGATGAACGTTTTC
>JAMOPD010000245.1 GCA_027064745.1 Thermococcaceae archaeon | reverse complement strand
GTTCTGAAATAACAAAAACAACTTCAATCACTCCAATTGTAATGAAAATCGTCCAGCATGTGAATATTCCAGTGATAGTATATTAGGGGGCTTAAATATGAATCCAGCAACGATAGCAATTGCAGTATTCCTATTTACATATGCTCTTATAATGAGCGAAAGGATTCATAGAGCTGTTGCAGCACTTTTAGGAGCCTCTTTGCTTTTAATGCTGAATGTTGTACCATGGGAGAATGTTCCTGATTATCTTGATCTGGATACAATATTTCTCCTCACAGGAATGATGATCATAGTAAATACCGCAAGAAAAAGCGGTCTTTTTGAGTACATAGCAATTAAAACAGCAAAAATGGCTAAAGGCAGTCCAATCAAAATTCTTTTGCTCTTTTCATTTGTAACAGCACTAGTTAGCTCATTCCTTGATAATGTTACAACCGTCCTCCTCCTGACACCGATGCTCCTCTATGTAACAAATCTCATGGAACTCGATCCCGTACCATTTCTTCTTGCCGAGATATTTGCTTCGAACATTGGAGGCACAGCCACATTAATAGGTGACCCTCCAAACATAATGATAGGTTCCGCAGCAGGATTAACGTTTAACGATTTCCTAATGAATATGGCCCCTATAGCTTTTGTAGACCTGTTGCTTGCATTTGTTTTCATATACTTATTTTATAGAGGAGAATTGAAAGTCTCACCAGAGAAAGAAGAGAAGCTCAGCTTAATATTAAACAGAATGGATGAAAAAGAAGCCATAAAAGACCTGAGGCTCTTTAAAAAATCCGTGACGGTGATAATGATTGTGGTTGTTTTATTTTTCATCCATGATAGATTGAACATTGAGCCTGCAGTTGTAGCAATGTTCGGAGCATCTCTCCTCCTGTTATGGTCAAAAGAGAGCCCAGAAGAAGTTTTTGAAAAAATTGAATGGCCTGCACTATTTTTCTTTGGTGGGCTCTTTATTGTTGTTGGCGGTCTTGTTCAAACCGGAGTTATAGAGAGTATTGCAGAAAAAATGGTTGACTACATACATAGCGATGGGCAGGCTCTTGTTTTGATAGCATGGTTTTCAGCATTTTCTTCAGCAGTCGTTGATAACATACCCCTCACAGCTACTATGATACCCCTGATAAAAGCAATGGGAGCCTTCTTTAACACCCGACCCCTCTGGTGGGCATTAAGCTTGGGGGCCTGCTTGGGGGGTAACGGTACAGCAATCGGTGCATCAGCAAATGTTGTTGTTATCGGAATTGCTGAAAGGGAAAAGGTTAGGATAAGCTTTATAGACTTCTTAAAAGTTGGAATGATAATAATGATATTAACTGTAGCGGCAGGTATAGGGATATTATGGATAAGATATATCGGGGTGTAGGTCATGAAGATTCTGGTGCTTGTTGATGGTTCAAAATGGAGTCAAAAAGCTGCCCTTCATGCTATAGCTTTAGCAAAGAAGAAAAAATCAAAAGTCATCTTATTCTCTGTTCTCGATAGGAGAGAAGCTAAAGCAATCGCCTTTACAATGACTATGAGGAGTGACAGACTTGAAGATATGCAAAAGTTTGAAGAACAAGTTTGGAAAGAAATGAAAAAAAGTGTTAAAGAGATAATGAGCGACATGCTAAACTTCTGCCACAAACAGGGAGTCAATTGTTCAATAAAAATAGCTGAAGGAAACGCCAAAGAAAAAATTTTGAACGAAGCAAACAGCGGTGAATATTCTCTCGTGGTTATGGGAGCCTACGGGAAAAGCGGAAAAACGAGAATTGGAAGCCTCCTGGAAGATGTTGTCGGATTGATAAAACCCCCCACCATGATAGTGCGTTAATGTTCTTTTGTTATAGCGAGGAAAAATGCTGAGAGGATCAGGATCTCAAATACTGCCACAGTTACATTTAACACCTCTCTCCGCTGAAGTGAGGAGTAAAAGCTCTCAAAAACTTTTTTGAGAGCAAATAGTAGGAATGCTATCAGTAGGTATAGAGCACTTCTTATCCGTTTATATGCAATCCAAGATATAAATGCCAGCAGTACTTTCCAGACCTTTCAGCTCCACAAGCTGTTCTGCCCATTTCTCCCATATTTTAGGCCTATATTCCTGTAAAGTGTCAACATCGCAGTTTAGTTCATAAATAATTTTCCTACCCTCTTTTCGACTTTTTACGACCCCTAATTTAAGCAGTTCCTTTATATGATGATTTACAGTAGCTTGTGTTAAACCCAAACTTTCTGCGAGCTCACTCTGACTTTTTTCTCCACTTGTTAGCAATAGCATTATTTTACGCCTCGTTTCAGTTGATATGGCGATTGATAATCTCTGATATTCCCCTTCCATATCTCTTGGAAATAAATACCTTCTACCCCCATTTTTCTTGAAAATATATCTCCTTTTATACAGGTGATACTGCAGATCCCCTATTCCAAGATTGAGCCCATCAGCGAGCTTTCTGAAAGTTATTCCCGGTTTTGATGTATTCAAGTATTCTCTTACCCCAGCACCATCGAACTTTATCTTTAATTCCCTTTTGGTACATCTATCTATACACCTATTACTGAAAAAATTTGGAGCAAGCAAAAGATTAAATTATCCTGATGATCCAAAGAATTTGCAATTTGTAAAAAGATTGGGTAATATTTTTATATATTACCAACGTTATTTGTTTTGGTGAAGCATTATGTCTCATGAGAAACTTGAAAAAATTTTTTCAGGCTTAAGACCAGGAGAAACAGTGCTGATTGAATATGAGCCTGCTTCCTCTCCTGAATTGCTCTTTTACTTGCTATTTCAATACTGTAAAAGTAAGGGCATAGATTTAATAGTTGACGATATTGGAGATACGTTAATCGAATTCATGACAAGACTTAAACTGACAGGATTAGCAACACCTGAACTGGAAAAAACCGATGTCATGAAAATAGGAGGATACAGGAATATTGGCAGACTCATTGGGGCTATTGAGCTAGATAGATACACTTTAGATTTCAAGTATTATGAAAAGATATACGATAAATGGCAAGCAGGAAAAGGCACTGTTTTTAATCCAGTCCTTGGAATGCATAAGATATTCATGATGTCTGAACGCAATGAGGCTATAAGACTTGTCAGGAATATTTCTGAATTTGTTGGGAACACTGCTCGAATTGCCTTCTATTTCATAAATCAAAAAACTCTTCAAGAGAGTACTCCGGAGGTCCTATACCTTCTCGAAGAAATTTCCACCAGTATTCTGAAGTGGGAGCGAAAATGTGAGAGTGCTACTCTCAGAGTTATAAAAGCTAGTAATCACAGAATATGTGGAGAAATGGCAGTATTATCAGCGAAAGATATTTTGGAGTACCGTTAAAACTGAAATGGGTTCAGATGCTAAGACAATAAAAGACACTATGAGAATCTGGAGTATTAACTCCATAAAGGTTATAACCCCTCCTTTTCTATCACTCTCGGTGATATAATGAAGAAAACGCTGGTGGTGCTGTTCATATTCATCCTTCTTACTCCAAGCGTTCTGGCATATCAGATTCCTGAAAAAGGTGTTATTTACCAGATTATGGTCGACAGGTTCTACGATGGAAATCAGAGCAATAACCAACCATTCTATGATCCTGCTCACGGAGACTACTACCTCTACTGGGGCGGCGATCTTGAGGGCATAACAGAAAAGCTCGACTACATCAAAAGCCTCGGCGTGAGCATGATATGGCTCTCCCCTATCAACGACAACATAAACCGCATGGCCGGCATCTCAGCCCCCTACCACGGCTACTGGACAAGGGATTACAAAAGGATAGAGGAGCATTTTGGAAACTGGAAAACTTTTGAGCACCTTGTAGAAGAGGCTAAAAGGAGAGATATGTGTATAATTGTCGGCTTTGTCCCCAACCACTCTAATCCGGAGGATGATGGTGAATTCGGTTCTCTATATGATAACGAAACAAAGATAACGGACTTCTTTAAAGATGAGAAAAATGTCACAGTTAACCCCTACACAGGTAGCCGTGAATACATATACCACCACAACGGAGGGGTGAAGAACTATTATGGCTGGGAGATGAAGTCCAAGAGCATCTTTGGCTTAGCAGACTTCAACCAGCTCAATCTATGGGTGGATAGCTATCTGAAGGAGAGCCTGGACCTCTTCATAAAAGCAGGAGCCTGCGGCTTCAGAATAGATGCCGTAAAGCACACGGACCTGGGCTGGCTGACGAACTTTTATGCATACGCATACAGCAGAGCCCCTCTGTTGATATACGGAGAGTATTACAGGCTGGACTATGGCAAGGATGCAGATATGTATGATTTCTACCGCTATTCCAACATTTCACCCCTATTAAGCATCCCAGTAAGGAACAGAATCGTTTCAACACTAGGGTTCGGAGGAAGCCTTGAGGATCTGGCGAATTACCTCCACAGCTACTATTCTCATCTGGTCTATCCCACCAAAGCAGTCAATTTCATCGATAATCACGATTTGCCAAGGTTTTTAAGTGAAAGCAGGTATCAGGAGGGCTACCACATGGCACTGGGGCTTTTAATAACGCTCCCGGGCATTCCCGTGATTTACTACGGAGACGAGAGCTATCTGGTGAGCAAAGATGGCAAAGGTGACCCATACAACAGACCGATGATGGTCTTCGACAACACCACCGAAGCGGCGAGGATAATAAGGACTTTAGCAGAGCTCAGGAAAGAAAACAACGCTTTAGCCTACGGGGATTTTAGGGACATTTATAAAAGCTACACGACATGGGTGTTTGAGCGTTCTTTTGGAAATGAAAAAATTCTTGTTGTTCTAAACAAGCGGGAGGAGAGGAATCTCAGTTTTAATACCGACCTGCCGGACGGTACATACAGGGATGTTCTCTACGGTGTCGAGATGAGCGTTAAAAATGGCAGAGCTGCTTTAAAAGCCCTAAAGAATAGAATTCTGGTGTTCTCGTATCGCGGAAAACAAAAAAAGCCGCTTATAGGTTCGGTTACCCCATACCTCGCTCAGCCTGGAGACAAAATCATCCTCGGGGGTGCTGCTTTTGGAAAGGGAGGAGAAGTCATAGTCGAGAGCGAAGAAGCCAGAGTTCTGGAGTGGAAAAATGATATGATAGTCTTCGAAATGCCAAAAATCAAGACGAGAGAGGCATGGGTGAATGTAACCATCGAAAGCGGCGGTGAGGAGAGCAATGCCCTGAGGATAAGATATTTGAGCGGTGAGCAGATTCCGGCTCTGCTGGTTGTGAACGGGAGTTATGTGAATGCAAGCGGACAGCTCTGGATTAAAGGCGACATACCCGAGTTAGCCGAGCCAACACCTCTCTATAAATCCAGTACAGGTTACTACTTCCAGGTCGTCAGCCTCCCAAAGGGCGCCACCTTCAGCCTTGAACTCTACAAAGGAGTCCCCTGGGGCGAGCTTGAGCCGCTGAACATAACGCTCTATGGGAAAACCAACGGCACCGTCATCCTCAGGAACAGACCCTATCCAAGAGAAAACCATGAATACTGGCCGTTTTATGGAGGCATGGCAGTTCTTGGTCTGATACTGATAATGCTTTCCCTCAGGAGGCGATAGTTACTCATCC